>NZ_KB291374.1:0-2102 GCF_000318295.1 Capnocytophaga sp. oral taxon 326 str. F0382 | reverse complement strand
ACGCCCCCTCAAGAAAAACTTTTAGAACAGCCCCCAGCAGAGAGTTGAATACAATTGAAATATAATTAATAAATAAAAAAATGGAAAATTTTAGTTCGTATTTTAAAGAAATTGATAAAAAAACCTCAGAAATACCCGAAAATAATTTACTTTTTTGGGGCAGTTGGTTTTGTGAAAGTTTATATCAAAAATGTAAAAATCATATTCAAGTTTTTTTGACTGATGAAGAGGTTTCATTGATTAATGAAATCATAAGTTATTTGTGGAATCTCGTTGATGAAAAAGAACAAATTGATAGGAGTAAAATTGATTTGTGGAGGCAGCAACTCTATGAGATAGATGAAACATATTATTTTGATGAAACAGATTGTCATCAAAAAGAAATGTTTGAGTTAATAGTTTCTTTAGATGAGATTTTAATCTATTGTCAGTCAGGAGAAAGAGGATTTGAATTTAGAGTTTCTCAATCAATTATAAATGTAATTGATATAATGCTACAAGATGAAGATAAGGATATTTTATCAAAAGAAGGATTTCAAGATGCTTTGGTTCAAAATGAGATTAAAGCCCAATTTGAAATGATATCTTTGCTCAAAGAGAAAAAATTAACAAGTGAATTTAAACATTGGTTACGCAAGTAAAGAGGAAGTAATTAATAAGGCACGAGCTAAAGTCGCTGACTACCTGCAAGCGAGTATGTGACTCGCGCCAGCAAGAGAACGAATAAACATCACTAATATGAAATATTATATCATAAAAAATCGAAAAATGCCTTGGAGTGACTATGGGAATACCCTTTTTGAAGGTAGCCTTTCTGTAATGGATGAAAATTATCAAATTACTGAAGTGCATAAAATAGAGCGTACTGCTCCGTATATTCCTGAAATATACACTACTTTTTCAAGGTATATAGTAGTGCGTGAGGATATAAAAGACTTATTGCTTAACAACGATATCAAGGGTATTGAAAAAGTACACCCTACTGAATTTACTAAATTGGTAGATATAGATTGGCAGCAGTGGGATTTAAATGCCCCTAATCCTAAAGTATACCCTCGAGGAGGAGAACCTATTAACTATATAAAAGGTAGAAAACACAATCCCAAGTTCTTAGACCTTATTTCTCATTCATATTATAGTTTAGGTTTGGCTGAACAAGAAAAAATATTTGAGATAGTATCGGATAAAGATGATTATGAAAATTATACTGATATACGTATCAAAACAGCTGAAGTTAAATACGATTTATTCCAATGTGGTAGTATTATAGCTTCAGAGAAGTTTAAAAACCTTATAGAAACTCATACGGATAATTGTTTGCGCTTTATTCCTTTACAAGAAAGTAAATAGCGCAGTAATGAAAACCAAGCCATTATCTCTGTTCAAAAATATAGATTACATTAATTGTTTATATTATGTCACAAGATATTTTTAACGATTTATTCATTGTAAGAAGTAAATCAATGAGTTTTCAAATCACTGAAAAAGATACTGTTTCAGGTAGTAGAATAGGAGGAAATGAACCTGTTTTCTTTTCTGAGCAACATATTCGTGAATTAAATTTAACAAATCATCTCTATTTTATGACTATAAGTAATGATTTGATAAAAGAAATAGATACAGAATTTTCTGTTTTTATTCCTAAAAAAATAGAAGACACTTTGTATCCCAAACATAATATTTTATGTATTCCACACCCTTTTTCTAACAGAAAAGAAGGAATTTCATCTTTTTCTAATTCAAATATTGTAGGTAGAAAACTTGTCATAGGAAATTTACAAGAAGATATTGAAGAAATTGAAGATGAAGACGAGGAAGAATCTTTTTTTGAAAATGTTTATGGAAATAAAATTGGGGGTAATCCGTCGTTATTACAAGAAGAAGATTATTATTTTTCTAACTTAAAGACTAATAATTTTGATTTTATATTTCAATTTGATGAAAGTTCATATCAAAAAGGACAAGTAAAAGGGAACAAACCTTTTCTTAATGGTATCATTTATTTTTATGGAAAGATAAATAACCATAAAATAAGCAATATCATAGTAGGTTTTTGGCAAAAAGGGTAATATATCAACATTAGTGTTTATCAAAGAAATGTT
>NZ_KB291373.1:1590-67356 GCF_000318295.1 Capnocytophaga sp. oral taxon 326 str. F0382 | reverse complement strand
GCCTGTTAAAACTTTTCGGACAGGCTCTTTTTTTGTGAGTATTTTTTAGCATTATGCTTCTTTTTTCTCTACTTCTTTCTTGTCGTCTCTCAATCTAATGGATAGTTCCATAGAGATAGCCGAACGTTCAAATTTTATTTTACCTGCAAGGGTTTCAATCACACAAGTATCATCGGTAAGTTCTACAATGCGACCGTGCATACCACCTTTGGTAATTACTTTATCACCTTTCTTCATTGATTGTATGAAGTTTTTTTCTTGTTTTTGTCGCTTCGCTTGTGGACGAATCATTAAAAAATACATTACCACAATCATCAATGCGATAATCAAAAAATTGTTACTCATCAAATTTTGCATATATACTTAATTTTAGTTTTTAATTTTGTTACTTACAAAAGTCCTCTTCCAATCTTTTTAATAAGTTCTTTTTCACTGAGTTCCTTGTGTACTACATTCAGTACCCCATTGATGAACAAACTACTTTTAGCAGTAGAATACTCTTTAGCAAGCTCTAAGTACTCGTTGATAGTTACTTTCACAGGAATACTTGGGAAGTGCAAAAACTCACAAATAGCCATTTTCAAAAGAATAAGATCTAACACTGCCACGCGTTCCTTGTCCCAATTGGTGAGTTTATCTTCTACAAAACTCTTAAGTTTAGCATCGTTAAGGGCAGTTTTCTTTAGCAAATCTACTAAAAACTCTTTTTCTTCACTGTTGTTGTAGAGAGGAGGAGTAAAATACTTTTCAGGAGGATTCGGGCGTAAATTTTTAAACTCTCTTACTATAAAGGTGTTTACAATAGGAAAATCATCCATCCACGTAAGGTTATAGTCCTCTATATATTCATAAAGTCCTTCATCAGGAGCAATGAATTCTTCAAAAATTTCAATTAAGATTTTTTTGTCGGCTTCAAAACTTGCTTTTTGTTTACTATAAGCTTGGTAAGTATCGCTTTCCACAATACGTTTATAGAGCGTTCTCACATATTCTTCTTGGATATTCCAAAAATTGATATGAGCTTCAGCAATAGCCTTTTGTAACATTTCATTAGTAGCAATAAGTGAAAGTAGCTCGTTGTCTTTCATTTTTTGGTGTAGGAGCTTATCAGTAGGAGTTGCTAAGTATTTTTTTTGTGCTACTTCGTACTGATTTACCGCCAAAGAATGAAGCTCTGTAAGGAGTGCCATTAGCAAGAGATATAGATTTTCCATCTCATTGGCACTATTTTGCAAGAATTTCAATTCTTTGTCTAAATCCTGACTTTGGCTTTGCTGCATTGCATAGACTGATTGCATCACTTTAGCCCTAATATGTCGTCGTGTAAGCATAATTTATAAGAACCTTATTTACTTTATTTTTGAGGGTGCAAAAGTAGGAAAAAAGCTTTAACGAGCAAAGAAAAAGGGGTAAAAAAGTGTTTAAAATGTTAATTTTTTACTAAAATCGCATTTTTTTTTGTTTTATCTTTGCTATAAACAAATATATTACTACCTTTGTACCAAGTTAACTATATTATACAATTTATAATATGAACAAAACAGAATTAATCGATGCAATTGCTGCAGAAGCTGGCTTGACAAAAGCTGATGCTAAAAAAGCAGTAGAAGCGTTCTTTTCAAGTGTTGAAAAGAGCCTTAAACAAGGTAAAAAGGTAGCTATCGTAGGCTTCGGATCTTGGTCAGTAGCTAAGAAAGAGGCAAGAGATGCAAGAAATCCTCGTACTGGTGCTGTTATCAAAGTTCCTGCTAAGAAAGTAGTAAAATTCAAAGCTGGGACTGAACTTTCTGAATCAGTAAACAAAAAGTAATTGCACTAAAAAGTCCCTTTCTCATTAAGAAAGGGACTTTTTTTATTTACTAATTTTCTAATCTGTTAATTATTATGACAAATCTAATGAACGAACAAGAGTTTACTCAGCTATATATTGATGCTTTGAGAGAGGCTTTCCCCGATATTACTATAAATAGCACTGCGGTATTGGAGGTAAGCACAATAACCCCTGATGACCAGCGAGAAGTAAAGCATTTTTTGGATAATTGTTTTAATGAATATCTAACCAATCCGAATGATTTAAATGATATTTTAGACAAATATCTCGCTCCATTGGTTAGAATATACAAGCCTGAGGAAGCAACAGCAATCACTGATTGTATCTTTCCTACAATCAAAGATACAACCTACATAAAGAAATTGAAGAGTATAGTGCCGGATGCTGAAGAGTTGCCAATGGTATATGAGAAGTATAACGATGAGTTGTATGTGTTTTACGGGGTAGATGACGGCGATAGTATAGGCTCTTTGTCTACTTCGGACTTTGAGGAGTTAGGAATGAGTATTGAAGCACTACGAGAGTTGGCTCTCAACAATTTAGCTAACACTTTAGAAATAGAAGCTCAAGCTGATGAACATCTCATTTTTCTAACAGCAGATGGCAATTATGAAGCAAGCCTTATTCTTCTGACGGATATATGGACAAAAGAGAATTTTCCAGTAGAAGGAGAGATTGTAATAGGAGTTCCTGCACGCGATGTATTAGTAGTTTGTGGCAGTGAAGATGCAGAAGGTTTGGCAAAACTAGATTCGGTTATCAGTGATATATATAGTGGAGGGGATCATATTATCAGCGATAAGAAATTCGTTTTTAGAAACGGGAAGTTTGAGGTATTTTAAAAACATCTACAACGTAACTTTTAGGATAAAGTATGGACGGTAAAGACGATTTTATTAATGAGTATATAAAAGAAACTCAACAAGATTACACCAATCTATATATCAAGGAATTAAAGAGAAGATTTCCTCATATAGAAATAGCATCTACCGTGCCTTTAGAGATTGTTACTTCTTTGCCCGATGAAGAGGAAGAAGTAAAGCTTTATCTGCACAATAGTTATAAGGAATATGTAGGTGCTCCTGAGCGTCTCAATGAGATTATGGAGCGCTATATGAAGCCTTTAGATGATATTTATACCCAGAACAATGACTTTGTAGTAACTGTTGATAACATATTTCCTATTATAAGAAATAAAAAATATCTCAGCCAGCTTGAAGCGCTGTCTAAAAAAGCAGTTTATGAGTCATATAATTCTGAACTTTTTATTTTTTATGTTATTGACAAGGGACATAGCACACAATCACTTAGTTTATCGGATTTTGAAAGTTTAGAAATTTCTATTGATAAACTTCGAGAGGTTGCTGTAGCAAATTTGCTTCATAACATCAAAATAGAAGCTGTATCCAATGGTAATTTAACTTATCTTTCAGTCGATGATTACTATGAATCGAGTTTAATTTTGGTAGAGGATATATGGACAAAAGAGAATTTTTCGGTACAAGGAGATATAGTAATCGCTATTCCGTCCTACGGTACTTTATTTGTTACAGGTAGTGAATACACTAAAGGATTAGAAATTTTAGACAAAAACATTCAAGAGGTATTCAAACAAAATATGCATCTCATATCTGATAAGAAATTCGTTTTTAGAAACGGGAAGTTTGAAGTATTTTCATAATTTATAACTAACATTACCAATGAAAAAGAAGAAAATAGTAGTCCTTACAGGGGCTGGTATCAGTGCTGAAAGTGGTGTAAAAACCTTTCGCGATGCCGATGGTTTATGGGAAGGGCACGACATAGAACAAGTGGCAACCCCTTACGGATTTAACAAAAATCCTGAACTAGTGTTGAACTTCTACAACGGCTTGCGCAAACAGCTAAAAGATGTGCAACCTAATCCTGCTCACCTATTGCTTGCCGAGCTTGAAAAAGACTATAATGTGGTAGTTATCACGCAAAATGTAGACGATTTGCACGAACGTGCAGGCAGCAGCAATATTATCCACCTGCACGGTGAACTCTTAAAAATGCGTGGAGTTGACGACCCTTACACTTTTTACGACTGCACTGAAGATATCAAAGTAGGTGACCTAAGCCCCAGTGGCGCACAATTGCGCCCTCATATCGTGTGGTTTGGCGAGGATGTACCAATGATTGTAAAAGCAGCCGAAGAAGTTGAAACTGCTGATATAGTACTCATTGTAGGGACTTCACTACAAGTGTATCCTGCTGCCGGACTGATGAATTGTGCTGAAGAAGACACTCCTATATATTATGTAGACCCGCGCCCAAGTATCAGCAATAAAAATAATATTACTGTAATTAAAGACGTTGCCTCTACGGGGGTAGCTAAAGCTATTGAACTAATAAAAGAATTGAAATGAGTAACTTCCCAAAATTTATTTTAGGTGACAACACCGATATGCCTGACGCTATGTTCGTAGTGCATTTAGAGTATCCACGCTTCGTATTGAATTTAGATAACGACGAAGTTGAATGGCTTGAAGAGTTTGACGAAGAGGACACTAAAGAATTAGAAGCTGAAAGTGAGAACCTTATAGCAGAAGCTATCGCTTTCTACGAACGTGAAATTACCCGTATAGAAGAAAATGACTATTAAGCAACTCATCCAGCAAATCAAATCAAAGCAATCGCTATTATGCGTGGGGTTAGACACTGATATAACCAAAATTCCTCCTCACTTACTTGAGGAGGAAGACCCTATTTTTGCTTTCAACAAGGCAATTATAGAAGCTACCCACCGCTTTACAGTAGCCTATAAACCCAACACCGCTTTTTACGAAGCTAACGGTGAAATAGGGTGGCGTGCCTTAAAAAAAACGATTGACTACCTCAACCGCCACCACCCCGATATTTTTACCATTGCCGATGCTAAACGCGGAGATATAGGCAACACCTCAAGTATGTATGCCAGAGCTTTTTTTGAGGATATGCAATTTGATAGTGTGACTGTTGCCCCCTATATGGGTAGAGATTCGGTAGAGCCTTTTTTAGCTTTTGAAAACAAACACACTATTCTCTTAGCACTAACTTCTAATGAAGGAGCTTTCGACTTCCAAACGCAAAAACTCAACGATGAAGAGCTGTACAAAAAGGTATTACGTACCTCACTCACTTGGCAAAACAGCCAAAACCTGATGTATGTAGTAGGAGCAACCAAAGCTGAATTCTTAAAAGAAATACGCCAAATTATCCCTGAACACTTTCTATTAGTACCTGGAGTTGGCGCACAAGGAGGTAGCTTAGAAGAAGTTTGTCACTATGGACTTAACGAACATTACGGACTGCTCATCAACTCATCACGTGGTATTATCTATGCCTCTAAAGGTGAAGATTTCGCTAAAATAGCAGGTGAAAAAGCTGAGGAATTACAGCAGAAGATGAAATTAATGCTTAAAAGTGGTAAATGAATAGTAATAAAAAGGAGCAAGAGAAATGACAAGTGTGAGAAGTAATAGGTATATCAACTTTGTACAAGTTTAAAACTTTGGCAGAATATGGTGATTAAAAACTAGTAAACTAATGACTAACAACTAAATAATATGATTACATTTTTAAATAAAAGCAACATTACCCCAACCATTGAAAAAGATGCCGCTCGCTTGTTCTCATTGTTGAGCAGGCGTTATCAGCAACCCTTATCAAACCTTTTTAATGATGAAACTCAAGCTCCTTATGTAGTGGGTTACATAGAAGATGGTCGCCTACACGGAATGGCTTCTATGGCTATCTACAGAGTGATTTCGGGCTATAAAGGTTGGATAGAAGATGTGGTGGTAGACGAGATGGCACGTGGTAAAAAAATAGGCACTCAGCTCATTCAACTTCTTATCGCCAAAGGCAAAGAATTGGGCTTAGGAGAAATATTGCTCTTTACCTCGCCTACTAACGAAGCTGCTATTAAGCTCTATGAAAATGAAGGCTTTAAACGCAAAGGTGCAGAGGTATATGTGAACGCTCTCAAACAAATGTATCCTCCTGAATCTTGATATATTGTGATTTCTTTGTATTTTTGCGCCCTTTAAAAGAAAACTCAAAATACTATGGAATTAGTTCACAAGAATCTTGTATTGCCTAACAATGGCAAAAAATTATTGTTACACACTTGTTGTGCACCTTGTTCAGGTTCAATTATACTATCTATTCAGGGGTCGGGGATCGACTTTACTATATTTTTTTACAACCCTAATATCCACCCTAAAAAAGAATACGAAATTCGTAAAGACGAAAATATTCGTTTTGCCGAAAAGTGTGGCGTACCTATTGTAGATGCTGAATACGACACTGATAATTGGTACGCACGTGCCAAAGGTATGGAATTTGAACCCGAACGCGGTAGCCGTTGTGCTATGTGTTTTGATATGCGTATGGAACGCACCGCTTTATATGCTCACGAAAATGGCTTTGATACCATTGCTACTTCTTTAGGTATCTCACGCTGGAAAGACCTCAACCAAGTGAATGAAGCAGGCAAAAACGCTGCTAACAAGTATGAAGGTCTTACTTACTGGGACTACAATTGGCGCAAAAACGGAGGCTCTGCCTGCAATATGGAAATCTGTAAGAATGAAAAGTTTTACCAACAAGAGTATTGTGGTTGTGCTTTCTCATTACGCGATGCTAACAAATGGCGTGTTGCCAATGGTAGAGAGAAAATACGCATAGGAGAAAAATACTACGGAAATTAACTAATTTGCTAATTTCTAAATTTGCTAATGAATATGATAACTCCAGAAGAATTTTCAGAAGGTCGTATCTTACTTATTGATAAACCCTTACAATGGTCGTCATTTCAAGCGGTGAACAAAATCAAATGGGCAATACTCAAACACTATAAGCTCAAGAAAATAAAGATAGGGCACGCAGGAACATTAGACCCGCTTGCCTCTGGTTTATTGGTAATTTGTACCGGTAAATTTACCAAAAAAATCACTGAAATACAAGATGCTGTAAAAACCTATACGGGTACTATCACCTTGGGAGCTACTACTCCTTCCTACGATATGGAAACCGAAATAGATGCTCGCTACCCTACTGACCATATCACTCCTGAACTGATAGAACAAGTGCGAAAACAGTTTATGGGCGAGCTTGTGCAAACCCCACCTGTATTTTCGGCTATCAAAAAAGATGGCAAACGCCTCTACGAATTTGCTCGTGATGGCAAAGAAATAGAAGTACCTCAGCGCACTATTTACATTCACAATTTCACTATTGATGCAAGTCAGTTTCCTGAGTTGCACTTTGAGGTGGTATGCAGTAAGGGTACTTATATACGTTCTTTAGCAAACGATTTTGGTAAAGCCTTAGGATCAGGAGGCTATCTATCTGCTTTGCGACGCACCAAAATAGGTGATTTTTCAGTAAGTGATGCCATAAGTCCTGAGGAGTTTGTCAGTGCTCATATTCCTGACCTCAGGAAACACCCCCTTCCTCCTATTATTCTTACTACTGTGGTAGATGAACCACAAGAAAAGAAAGTTCTCAACGACCGTTTTGCCAATCGCAATAAAACCATCAACAGTCAGTTTGAACGTGAAGAAACACCTCCCTCCCACCCTACTGGCGAGTTGAATATGGAGGCTATATTTCCAAGACGAAAAGCTCAAAAAACTTCTGGTTTACAGTATGAATTACGCGCTTTTATGCGAATGTTCACTAATACTGATAAGGCAATTACTATCACTTTGCTCATACTCTTCTGTACTGTACTCACCCTTATGGTAATACAATTGAGCGACAAGAAGAAAGAGATAATGATAGAAATGGCACTTACCCCTGATGATTTACCTCAAGAGCCCCCACGACCTGAAGAAACCTCTCCTAATGCCGATGTTCCTACTAACAATGCCAAACTCACTACCAATGCTTACAACCAAGCAGATGCTTCCTTACAACACACTGATGATTTCAAAACTTTAGACGAAATAATGGCTGAACGCGCTGCTCAGGAAATGGCAGCTGCCAAAGAAGAATTAGTGGCCAACCAAAAAATGGCAGGCGACCTCATTATCACCGATCACAGTTTGCAAAACACAACTAATACTCCTAAAATAAGTGACAAAGTCAATAAAAATACTTTAGTAAAATACGCCTTAGCTGGTAGAGTAGGAAATATCCCCAATCCTGTGTTTACTTGTGAACGAGATGGAAAAGTGGTGGTAAGTATCACTGTGGATGAAGCAGGGCGTGTGACTAAAACAGCTATTGATAGAGCTAATTCCACAACTACCGATGATTGTCTATTAGAAAACTCATTACTCTACGCTCAAAAAGCTAAATTCAATGCGGTGAGTGGCAAAAAAGAACAAACAGGCACTATTACTTATATTTTCCAGAGCAAAAGATAACATTTTATGACTACATTTCCACGATTTTTATACCTCATCCTGCTTGCAATAGCAGTGGTAGCTTGCAAAAATACGCCTAATGACGGCAAGGATTTTAACATAGAAATCTTTCCTAAAAAGAAAGAATACCACTTAGGTGATACCCTTGTGGTGAAAATCACACACCCAAAATTCAGTGAGGCAATTACCAAAACTTCTTTTCAATTTCATCAACAGCATTTAGAAGCTCAAGGCGATACTATCGTACTGCACGCTCTTCTGCCGTTAGGCAAACAGCAACTAAAAGTTACTGCTCATACTACTAACGGACA
Organism: Capnocytophaga sp. oral taxon 326 str. F0382; assembly: GCF_000318295.1. Classification (NCBI taxonomy): domain Bacteria; kingdom Pseudomonadati; phylum Bacteroidota; class Flavobacteriia; order Flavobacteriales; family Flavobacteriaceae; genus Capnocytophaga; species Capnocytophaga sp. oral taxon 326. Next base: position 58,837 of record NZ_KB291373.1, on the reverse strand, counting down.
ACAGTACACCGTACAAAAACAACTATTGCTATTAGCCAAAGATGCTCCTAAAATCTATACATACAAAATCATCAATGAGTATGCACACGACAAGAAGGCTTATACACAAGGATTAGAATTCATAGGTGATACGCTTGTAGAAAGTACAGGGCAATACGGCGAATCATCTATACGCAAATGGAATCCATTTACAGGGGAAGTCTATAAAAATGTACCTTTACAACCTTCATACTTTGGCGAGGGCGCTACTGTTTTTAAAGGTAAAATACTACAACTCACTTGGAGAGAACAAGTAGGAATGGTATATGACAAGGATTTGAATTTTCAGAAGACTTTCACTTATGGCAAAAGTAAAGAAGGTTGGGGGCTCTGCCATAACGGAGAAGACAAACTCTACAAAAGTGATGGTAGTGAAAAAATTTGGTTACTCCATCCTGAAACTTATGCTGAGATTGATAGTTTACAACTCTGCACTAATAAATCGCTCTACACTTACGCTAATGAATTAGAATTTGCTAACGGAAAGATTTATGCCAATACTTTCCTAAAGGACGGCATAATGATTATCAATCCCGAAAATGGTGCTATTGAAGGTGTGATAGATGTACGCGGACTCAAAAGCAAAGTAGAGCAAACTCCTGATGTGGATGTACTCAATGGCATTGCCTATCACCCTAAGCGTCAAACTTTTTTCATTACAGGTAAGAATTGGAGTAAAATTTTTGAAGTAGTTTTCTTACCCTCTAACAACTAAACAGTAACAACTATACTGCTCTTTCCGTTACCTTTCTTTTGTACCACTACTTTCACAGCAATGCGCTCTACCATTTCTTGTACGTGAGAGATAACCCCTACTTTCTTCCCTTGATTTTGTAGGCTCTCCAATGCATCTATGGCTACAGAAAGCGTTTCGGAGTCTAAGGAGCCAAAACCTTCGTCTATAAAGAGGGTTTCTACATTCATTTTAGTAGATGAGAGTGAGGAAAGTGCCAAAGCCAAAGCCAAAGAAACTAAAAACGACTCTCCTCCTGAAAGTGAATAAACCGAACGCACCTCAGCTCCCATATCGTTATCTATCACCTGCAAACTTAAAGAATTAGGAATGCGTTGCAAAGTATAGCGCCTATTGAGGTAGCGCATTTGCACATTGGCGTATTGCAAGAGCATATCAAGAGTATATTCCTGAGCATACTTGCGGAATGTGTTACCTGTACTACTTCCTATAAGGTCGTTGAGCAAACTCCAGCGATGGGTGAGTTTCTCCTTTTCTTCTTTGGCTATATGCAATGTTGCAGCGGTAGCACGCTGCTGACTATCAGTTAAAAACCTACTTTTTTGAGTAACCACAGCCTCGCGTAGTGTATCTTCTTCAGCTGTTTGAGCTGCCAGTTGCTGTATGGTAGCTTCTTCTGTAAGGTCGAGTGGTCGTTTTTCTTTTAATTGTTTAAGAGCTTGTTGTTTTTCTGTAGCAATAGTATTATATTGGGCTATGCGCTCGTTTAACGATTGAAGGACTTGCCGTTCTGATTGTAGCCATTCGTGAGAGCGATTTGCCCACTCTAGCATCTTTCTTCTTATAAACTCTATTAGCTCAGAAGGGTAAGCAGTAAGCCATTCTTCTATTGTAAGAGTCGCCTCAGTTATATGAGTTTGCGATTGCTGTTGTTGTGCTGCTAAGGTTTCTAAAGTCTTTTCATTAGCTGTCAGTTTTAGCAAAATAGCATTGTATTGCTGTTGGTTTTGCTCTAATCGAGATGTTAATTCATTTATTTGTTTCTCAAAAGTAGCCTCTACCTCTTGAGCCGATTTTCCTTCTAACAAATTGTTACGTTCTTCTTTCATTTTTTGCAACTGAATTTGCTCTTTAGTAATACGTTCCGTCAATTCAGTAAGTTCTTGCTGGAGCGCTTGAGCAGAAGAAGAAAGCTCTGTGCGCTCTTGTGTGAGTTCTGCAAGGCGTTTTTTGTATTTTTCGAGACAAGCCGAATGTGTTTCCCAATCGATTTTAGCTGTAACAACCTGTTTTTGAAATTGTGCAATATCTGTTTGCCAAAGATTGAGCCAAGCAACCGAAAGTTGCAAATTTTGCAACTGCTGAAAGTGCTTTTGGCTTTGTTGTTCGCAATTTTGGGTGTCTTTTGCAAGAGTATTCAGCTCATCGGTGAGTGATTTGAGTTGGTTAAGCACTTCAAAAAGCGTTTCTGTTTCTGCTAAAAGGTGTTCTATTTCAGAAATTTTACTTGTGATATAAGGCTCTATTTCAGTAGTGGGATAAGCCATATAATAATACACCGATTGTGTTAAGTGCTCGTACTCTTGGTTGTATAATGTCGCGTATTCAGCATTTTGTGTGGTTTGCTGTGCTATGCGTTTTTGCAGTTCTTTAAGCTCTGTTTCTTTGGTAATTAAGTCTTTCGTAAGCGATTCTAAATGCTTTTTGGCATTGAGAAATTCTTGATGTACCGTATTGATAAGATGTTCGGCGACAGCCTTGTGAGCATTGGGGTGGTGTAGCGCCCCACATACAGGACAAGCCTCTCCCTCCACCAAATGTTCACGCAAAAACGCTACATCTTTGGTATTTTCTATTTGTGTTTTTTGGTAGATACGCTCAGCAGTGTCACAAGTAATTTTGGCTTCTGCCTGAGCTGTTTGCAATTGTGTTATAGCCTCTTCCGTTTGATTTTGTGTATGTTGCAACTCTTGTAAGAGCGATTCTCCTTGTATTTTCTGTGCTTCATATTGCATCATTCGTTTTGCCACTTCTCTATCCGATTGATACATTTGCAAAGCGGTGAGATAATCCTTTTGTTGTTTGGCAAGTGTCTCTATATCAGTTGAGGGAAGATCTTCAATAGCGTGTTGAGCTTTCAGATTAGAGAGTTGTTGTGTAAGGCGTTCTTCCGTTTGCTTGTAGGCAGTTAGTTTTTCGTTGAGCAGTTGCTGGTCGGTTGCGAGTTGCTCTAACCACAGCGCATTGCGGTACAATTGAGCTTCATCGGGGTGAGTATTGAGCCATTGTTCTTCAGTTTGAATGTAACTCTCCCCTTTTTGGATATGTTCCACTACTTTTTCAAGTTCCGTTTCTTTAGTTTGTAAAACAGATTTTTTAGTGTTGTACTGTTGCTGATATTGCAATAGCACATTTTGTTGTTCTGTGAGACGAATATCCAGTTCCTTTGCTTTAGCGATAGCAGGTTTGGCTATTTCATAAGTTCTTTTGGCTGTTGCCAAATCCTTTTCGATAGCCTCTTTATCACTGGAAATAAGAGCCTTATCGGTAGTAAGTTGTTCTTTTTCTAAAGTAGCTTGCTCTAATTGTTGTGTGGTGAGTGCTAATTTTTCGCTTTCCTTTTGCTGGGTGAGGATATCCCCTTTTACAGCTTGCAACTGCTCCACCATTGCAAGTTGAGCAAAACGTTCTGACTGAGAGATTTTCTCCTGCTCGGCTATTTGTTTATTTTCAAGAGCCTCTTGCCATTGTTGTGTGTACAATTTCTGATTATCAAACCACTGTTGTTGAGCTCTTAAGGCAGTAAGCGACGACTGCAAATTGTTTAATTGAGCTTCATCAGCAGCAAGTTGAGTAGATAGCGTTGTACGTTCATCTTCCGTTAGGAAAACGATATTTTCAAGCTGTTTTTCTAAGAGTTGAAGTTCGTTTTTGTGTTGTTTATGACATTCGTGTATCTGTTTAGAGACGCGTGTATACACCTCAGTACCTGTGAGTTTCTCTAAAATATCCGAACGTTTATCGTCGTTTGCTTTTAAGAAAGAAGTAAAATCACCTTGTGCTAAAATCACCGATTTAGTAAACTCATCAAAAGTTAACCCTACGCATTCGCGAATCTTTTCGAGTACGAGTGTTTTGCGATTTTCGGCAATTAAGTGATTATCAGTTAAGCAAGTGAGTTGCATTTTCTCGTTTTGAATAGCCCCCGAGGGTTTGTTGTAAGCGCGGCTCACCTGCCATTCGGCTTCGTAAATCTTACCATCAACCGCCTGAAATACCACTTTGGCATAGCCCGAAACAGCCCCTTTGCGCAAGAGATGTTTCACGTTGTTAGCTTTTACCTCTACCCCACTATCGGTTATAGCAACCGAGCTTTGAGTAGCTGCTAATCGAGGAGTATCGTTGTAAAGGGCGAGGCAAATAGCATCTAAAATAGTAGATTTACCTGCACCTGTAGCCCCCGTAATAGCGAATAACCCCACCGATTTGAGGGGTTCAGCTTCCAAATTGAGGGTAAAAGGACCTTCGATAGAGGCGATATTATGGAGAGAGACGGAGAGTATTTTCATAAGAAAAAAACCTCCTTAAGGGGAGGTTTTTAGAAGTTGCTATGTTATTTTTGGAACTTAGCGTATTTGTTTTTAAACTTATCAATACGTCCGGCTGTGTCAATAAGTTTAGATTTACCTGTGTAGTAAGGGTGAGAAGTGCGAGAAATTTCCAATTTTACTAATGGATACTCAACCCCATCTCCTTCAATAGTCTCTTTAGTTTCTACGGTAGACTTTGTGATGAAGATATCGTCGTTAGACATATCTTTGAAAGCCACCAAACGATAAGATTCTGGGTGAATTTCTTTTTTCATTGCAATGTTAAATTTTTATTACGTAATTTTTTCAGGGCGCAAAGGTACGATTATTTTTTAAAATGGCAAATTTTAAGGAATAGTTTTTAGAAGTTGGAAGTTGAGGGTTAAGAGACAGAAGAAGATAGATTTTTAAAAATCAATTAGTTACAACATATTGATTTACAAAGAACATTAAAGTGTATTGATAAGTATTAAACGAGAAAGAGCTGATAACTAAGCTTTAAAAACTTGTTAATTGACAAATTATTTGTATATTTGCACTCTATAATAATTAGAAAACTACATCTCAATGAAAACAGAACAAGAATTAGCAGAATTTTACGAGCGATTGAAAAACGAACTTTTAGAAACAAGTTTGTGGCCTACTCGCTACCTCTATAAATTTATCATCCCTAAAGACGAGGCTAAATTAGCGCAATTAGAGGATGTTTTTAAAGATACTGATGCCGAAATTACCACACGCCCCTCAGCAGGAAATAAATACACAGGAGTTTCGGTAAGCCTCACCGTAAAAAATCCCGATGAGGTAATTGCTTTTTACAAAGAAGCTGGCAAAGTAGAAGGAATTTTATCACTATGACAACCTTAGAATACAATACCGAACGCCCGCACTTGCACATCCCTGAATACGGGCGACACATTCAAAAAATGATTGAAAAAGCGGTACTTTTAGAAGACCGCGATGAACGCAACCGCACAGCTCGCAGCATCGTTGCCGTAATGGGTAACCTATTCCCCCACTTGCGCGATGTACCCGACTTTCAACACAAATTGTGGGATCAATTGTTTATAATGTCGGGATTTCAGTTAGATGTAGATTCTCCTTACGAGAAACCTACTCCCTCTACCCTACACAAGCACCCCGACCGCTTAGAATATCCACAACACCGACTCAAATATCGATTTTATGGCAATATCATCCTTAGGCTCATCAATACTTGTGTGAAATGGGAAAAAGGCGATTTACGAGAGGCTTTGGAGTATTCCATTGCTAACCATATGAAAAAATGTTTCCTCACTTGGAACAAAGAAGCGGTAGACGATAGTGTAGTGTTTGAACACCTTTACGAATTGAGCAAAGGACGGATAGATTTGCGCAAAAGGAAAGAAGACCTTTGGGACAGTCAAGCATTGATACGTACCAAAATGAACCTCACTCGCCGCTCTATACCGCAGCAGAACCAAAATCAACCCCATCAGCAACATCAACAAAACAAAAAAGTTTTTACTAATAAATTTAATAAAAAGAATAACAATGGGCGTATTTAAGATAGAAGGAGGACATATTCTTAAAGGAGAAATTACTCCTCAAGGTGCTAAAAACGAGGCATTACAAGTGCTTTGTGCTGTTCTACTCACCGACCAAAAAGTTACTATTCACAACATCCCCGACATTCAGGATGTAAATAAACTCATTTCTTTACTCGAAAATTTAGGTGTAAAAATTCAAAAAGTAGGAAAAGGCTCTTATAGCTTTCAGGCAGATGAGGTGAATATCGATTACTTAAAATCGGAGTCTTTTCATACCGAAGGGCAAGCCTTGCGCGGCTCTATTATGGTGGTAGGGCCGCTACTCACGCGTTTTGGCGTAGGCTATATTCCTAAACCTGGAGGAGACAAAATAGGTCGCCGCCGCCTCGATACCCACTTCGATGGCTTTATCAAATTAGGCTCCCATTTTGAATATGACGAGAACAACTATACTTATAGTGTAGTAGCCGAAAAACTACACGGTACTTATATGCTTTTGGAAGAAGCATCAGTAACGGGAACCTCTAACATTATTATGGCAGCAGTATTAGCTGAAGGTACTACCACCATCTACAACGCTGCTTGTGAGCCCTATGTACAACAGCTTTGCCGTATGCTCAATGCTATGGGGGCTGATATACAAGGCATAGGCTCTAATCTCATTACTATCAACGGGGTAGAACGCTTGGAGGGTTGTACTCATACCATTCTGCCCGATATGATTGAAATTGGTAGCTGGATAGGTTTGGCCGCTATGACCCGCAGCGAGATTACTATCAAAAATGTGGGGTGGGAACATTTGGGTATTATGCCTACTATCTTCCAAAAATTAGGTATTTCCTTCGAAAAGAAAAATGACGATATTCATATCCCCGCTCACACTAATGGCTATGAGATTCAGAACTATATCGATGGCTCTATCCTTACTGTAGCCGATGCCCCTTGGCCTGGTTTTACTCCCGACTTATTGAGTATTGTGCTGGTAGTCGCTACTCAAGCACGTGGGGAAGTGCTCATTCACCAAAAGATGTTTGAAAGCCGACTCTTCTTTATCGATAAACTGATAGATATGGGTGCTAAAATTATATTGTGCGACCCACACCGCGCAACAGTTATTGGCAACGACTTCAAATCGCCTTTGCGCGCTACCCTAATGACTTCCCCCGATATACGTGCTGGTATCGCCCTACTCATCGCAGCCTTATCAGCCAAAGGTACTTCTACCATCTATAATATAGAACAGATAGATAGAGGTTATGAAAATATTGATGGGCGACTCAAAGCATTAGGTGCTAATATTGTGAGAGTGAATTAGTAGTAATAATTGATAGGCACAACCTAACAATTAGTTAGTACATATATAATAAAAAGTTAATCATTAACCATTAATCATTAGACAAAGTGGATTACAATTTTGACGAAGTAGTTTGTAGAAAACATACAGATGCCTTAAAATTAGAGGCATTAGCTCCTCGCTGGGGGCGCACCGATTTGCTACCAATGTGGGTAGCCGATATGGATTTTAAAACACCTCCTTTTATTGTGGAGGTGATGAAAAAACGTATGGAATGCGAAATCTTTGGCTATACTGCTAAGCCTGAGAGTTGGTATGAGGCAATCATCAGTTGGCAAGCTCGTCGCCACCAATGGACGATTGCTAAAGAAATGATTTCATTCGTTCCTGGGGTAGTTCCTGCCTTGGCTATGGCTGTGCAAGCCTTTACTGAGCGCGGTGAAAAAGTAATGATTCAACAACCGGTATACAATCCTTTTGCTCAGGTGATTCGCAACAACCATCGCGAATTAGTGAACTGTCCACTTGAATTGAAAGACGGACAATATCACATCAATTTTGAAGTATTTGAAAAAAAGATAAAAGGTTGCAAGCTCTTCCTTTTCTGTCATCCTCACAACCCAGGTGGACGTGTATGGACATGTGAAGAATTGCAGAAAGTAGCTACTATTTGTGCTCAAAACAATGTAATAGTAGTTGCCGATGAAATCCACGCCGACCTTACCTTACCACCATATCAGCACATCCCATTTGCTACTGTAAGTGAAGAAGCTGCACAAAACTCAGTGGTATTTGCCTCTCCGAGCAAAGCATTTAATATGGCAGGTTTAGCAACTTCGTATGCCGTGATTGCCAACCCTACCCTACGCCGACGTTTTGAAAGTTATGTAGAGGGGAATGAGTTAGCCGCAGGAAACGTTTTTGCGTTCAACACTGTGGTAGCAGCCTATAACAAAGGTGAAGAATGGCTACAACAAATGCTCAACTATGTACAAGGGAATGTTGATGAAGTAATACATTACATCGAAAAATACATACCACAATTAAAAGTGATTGTACCCCAAGCTTCTTACTTAGTATTTATAGATTTCAGTGCATTACAACTCAGTCAGAAAGAAATTGTAGCCCTATGCACTGATAAAGCACACTTAGCCCTAAATGATGGAGCTATTTATGGGGAAGAAGGCAAAGGTTATATGCGCATAAATTTAGCTTGTCCGCGAAGTGTGGTAAAACAAGCCTTGATACAACTAAAAGAAGCTGTTCGGTCTATAAACTGATAATAAAAAAACGAGGTTTTTACACCTCGTTTTTTTATTTATATCTTAATAACGATAAGTAAGACTCAGATTAAAATATCTTCCGTTACCACGTGCATACTCAGCATCTCGTGCTACCAACATAGAAGCAGGTGTATAATACACCTTATCGGTGAGGTTTTCAATTCCTAAAGCCAAAGAAAAAGACTTGTTGAAAGTATAACCTGCGCTGAGAGAAAACAAGTCGATAGGATAAACAATTCCCTCTCCTTCAGTATATACACCTCGATTATCAGGAGAGAAGCGATCTCTACTACCTGTATGTAAGTAATTTACTTGAAGGTAACTATATTCAGTAGGTGTAACTCTTATATAAGCAGTTGCCTTAGGAGCAGGAATAGAAGTACCACTCATATAGCCATCCCAATCTCCATCTTCAGTAGATTTTTTCTTTCCTTCAAAAGAGATAAAACTTCCGCCAAGGGTAAGCCATTTAGTAGGAAAAATATCAGCATTTACTTCAAAACCATATACTTTTTGAGGGGTTCTATCTACTACCCAAAAACCACTTACTGATTTAAGATCACTACCGAGTTTTGAATAAGTATAGAAATAAGAGCCACTCAAATGAACATATTTGCTTAGCTCAGCATAAGCTCCGGCTTCATAATTTTCGGTTTTAACAGGCTCTGTATTGATTTTAGAAAGGACATCAGCTTTAGCAGCACGAAGGGTTCTTCCTAAATCAAAAATTGAAAAACCTTGTGAATAAGAGATGAAAGGCTGGAAATACTTGAATTGGTTGTATGCAATCCCTATGTTAGGAGAAAGATTGTTGTAAGTAAGATCTCCTCCTTTTACATATACACGAGGATCGGTATTGCGGAGCCTGAGAACCTCATAATTAGGAACAGATACATCAATGTAATCATAACGCAAGCCTGCTTTGAGTACATAGTATTGGAAGAAAGTAGTTTTTATTTGTAAGAAAGGAGCAGAATTATAAGAAGTGAGCTCAGGCATCCAATAACGACCATCTACTAGAGGCTGACTGGTTTTATCTATCAATACATCAGCACCATAGAGTAACTGAGTAAAAACATTTTCAGAAAATAAAAACTTAGAAGTTAGTTGGGTACGAATACCATATTTTTCACCTTTTACAGTTGCTTGCCCGCTACTGCTTTCCCAGCGTGGACTTCGAGCGTTGTGCTTGCGATAATCGAAAATAGCATATTGGTGTTGGGTAAAAGCACTTAACTCTAAATCAGTACGTTTAAAAATGTTATTGGAGTTGAATTTTATATAGGCGTTGTGATTATAGCGCATTCCTTCATCTTGAGCTGCAGGGTCTTTAGTACCATAAACTCCTATACGAGGGCGTTCTAGATATTTTCCTCCAGAAGCTACCAAAGGGGTGTTTTGCAAACTTTGATAGAAGTTATACATAGCTTCTACCTTGTTATCATCGTCAAACTGATAACCAAGTTTTACAAGTCCGTTATAAGTACGCACATCTCCTAATCCATAGCGAGGAGATATATATTCACCTGTCCCATCAATAGCTGAACCTGTTTGGTTCATTGCCGCATCAACTAAATAAGAAAAGCCTTTGTAATTTCCATAAAATTGTTGATTAAAACGATAGCCAAAGCCTCTATTTTCTTTAAAAGAATCTCTTGCTGAAGCTCCTATAGTAGTTTGCCCACCGAAAATAACATTTTTAGGCGATTTTTTAGTTACAATATTCATTATTCCTCCTATGGCTCCATTTCCATAAATAGAGGTAGCCCCTTTTACTATCTCAATACGTTCTACAGCTGCTGGGTCAATAGAGCGAATATCGCGGTCTGTAGCACGTAATGGCGTAGATTGAGGGATACCGTCAATCAATACGAGTATAGAACGCCCTCGCAAATTTTGATAACGGTTGTTAGTTGTATTGGTAGAAAGTGACATAGCTGGTTCTATCATCCCAATAAGATGCGACATATCAGGCGCTATTTTTATAAACTGCTGTAGTTTCTTTTGGTCAATAATGGTTACATTCGCAACAGCATCCGTTTTCTTCTCTTTGATACGATTAGCCGTAATCACTACTTCCTCAAGTGATACAGTATCTTTTTTAGAATCAAGAGGGTCATTTTGTGCCATACTCATCGTAGCACATAACACCATAATAGGCAAAATGAGTTTTTTCATAAAATGATATTTAAGTTTTTCAGCGGACAAAAATACCACTTTATTTAGAATTAAACAAAATAATTTAACTATATTTTCTTAGGCTTCAAAATATCTATCATTACTGCAATGATAATGAGTAGCACTCCTATAATAAGATTCGTTGTAAGACTTTCTTGCTGGAATATCCAAATACTGATAGCTACTGCTACAATAGGTTCCATTACCCCGATGATAGCTGTAGGAGTAGAACCTATCATTCTGATAGCATAAATAAGGGTGATGATAGAAAACAAGGTAGTTACTATACCGAAACTTGTAAGTAGTAAACTCATTTTTACTTCTGGAATGGGGAGAGGGGTACCTATAACCCATAGTTTTACAAGAAAATAAACTGAAGAAAATAAGGTAGAATAAAACGACACTTTTATTCCTGAAGCCGATATTTTTGATTTATTGACAATGAGCATATAGAGTGCATACGAAATTGCTCCAAGTAGTGATACGCCTGCCCCTATATAGTTGATTGAAAAGTTTGTTACATCTTTTACACTGAGTAAGAAAACACCTATTAATACAACAATGAGGGCTATCATTGTGCGAAAGGTAATATGTTCTTTGAAAAAAACACCCAAAGCAAGTGCTACTATTAGCGGATACATAAAAAATATAGTAGAAGCTATACCTGGGGAGAGCAAATCGTAGGCAAGAAAGAGAAATTCAGCTGAAAGGGCGTACAACAATCCTAAAATAAGGAAGATAAACACTTCACGCGGGATAATATGCAGTGTTTCCTTTCGGTAGAAAAGATACCCCATAATAAAGAGACTTGTTGTAATGAAACGATAGAAAAGTGCCGCATCTACCGAAAAACCTTGCTGCTTGATAGGAATCATAAACAGCGGAATCATACCATAAGTAACCGCTGAAATAAAAGCTGCTAAATACCCTTTTACTATATCTTTCATAGTAAAAATTAAAAGAGTCCCATTACATAGGGATAATAGATGATACAGAGCACAATGCTTACAGGTATCACAGCAAAGCCTACACTTCCGGCAGCAACATCTTTGATAATCCCAATAGTTTTATGATGATCGGGGTGGATGAAGTCGCAGAGTTTCTCAACGGCTGTATTGAGACCTTCAACTGATAATACTATAGCGATACACAACAGTTGTACAATCCACTCATTGGTAGTAATGCCGAAACAAAAGCCTAAAATCACCCATACTAAAGAGATGACAATGTGTACCATTACTGGGGGTTCATTCTTTATTAAATAAAACAAACCTTGAAATACATATTGTAAGCTTTTGAGTCTTTTTCTTATAAATTCCATAATTCTTTATGCTGATTTATTTTTTAAATCGCATTCCGATAACGCCAAAGATAGCTTCACGGATAATGCTTTTATTCATTTTTGATTTTCCTTTAGTTCTATCGGTAAAGATGATAGGTACTTCAGTGATTTTAAACTTCTTGAGGTAAGCACGATACTTCATCTCTATTTGAAAGGCATAGCCTACAAATCGGATAGTATTCAGGTCGATGCTCTCTAATACCCTTCGGTGGTAACACACAAAGCCAGCAGTAGGGTCTTTAATTTTCATTCCCGTAATCACCCTCACATAGATAGAAGCCCCATAGGATAACAAGATGCGTTGCAAAGGCCAGTTCACTACATTCACCCCTTTTACATAACGCGACCCAATTGCAACATCAGCACCTTGCTGACAAGCCTCATAAAGTCCTAAGAGGTCAGTGGGGTTATGAGAAAAATCGGCATCCATCTCAAAAATATATTCATAATCACGTGCTAATGCCCACTGAAAGCCGTGAATATAAGCTGTTCCTAAGCCTTTTTTCTCTGTGCGTACCTCTAAAAAAAGTCGGTTAGGATAAATATTTTGTAATTCACGTACCTTATCGGCAGTACCATCAGGAGAATTGTCGTCTACAATAAGAATATGAAACTTATCACTTTGGGCAAATACTGCCTTTATGATAGCTTCTATATTTTCAATTTCGTTATATGTAGGAATGACAATTAACAATGGACTATTAATAATTTAACAAGGTGGGCATACACAAAAACTTTGCCAAAGTTGGTCGTAGCACAGTAAGCTATCTCACTTTGGCAAAGTATTTTTTTTCAATTAATAATTAATTACATATCTCCCATTTCTTTAGTAAGTTCAGCATTCATAGCGCGGTATACACCTGTTTCGAGTTTCTCACGAATCGCTGAGAATGCTTCCAAAGTGCGGTCGATATCTTCTTTACTATGTGATGCTGTAGGAATAATACGCAAAAGTATCATTCCTTTTGGAATCACAGGATAAACTACTATCGACAAGAAGATACCATAGTGCTCACGTAGGTCGTTTACCATAGCCATTGCTTCTGGAATACTACCGTGCAAGAATACAGGCGTTACGCAAGTATTGGTATTACCAATATTGAACCCACGCTCTTTAAGTCCGTTTTGCAAACGATTTACGTTATCCCATAACTTTTGTTGTAGTTCAGGCATTGTTTCCATCATTTCCAAACGTTTCAAAGCTCCTTTTACATAAATCATTGGAAGTGATTTAGCAAACATTTGAGAGCGGAGATTGTATTTGAGGTAGTCCACTACTTTAGCATTTCCAGCGACGAAAGCTCCAATACCTGCCATTGATTTAGCAAAAGTAGAGAAATAAACATCAATTTCATCTTGTACACCTTGGTGAACTCCTGTTCCTTCTCCACGAGGACCTAAGGTACCAAAACCGTGCGCATCGTCTACCAAAAGGCGGAAAGGATATTTCTTTTTAAGGGCTACAATTTCTTTAAGTTTGCCTTGTTCGCCACGCATTCCGAAAACACCTTCTGAAATCACCAAGATACCACCTCCTGTAGTTTCAGCTAATTTGGCAGCACGCTCTAAGTTTTTCTCAAAGCTCTCCATATCGTTGTGTTGATAGGTATAGCGTTTACCAAAGTGCAAGCGTACCCCATCGATGATACAAGCGTGTGCATCAACATCGTATACAATCACATCGTTTTTGGTAACCAAAGCATCGATGATAGAAACCATCCCTTGGTAACCAAAGTTGAGCAAATAAGAGGCTTCTTTGTGAACAAACTTAGCCAAACGTTTTTCGAGTTCTTCATGCATTGTAGTATGCCCACTCATCATACGAGCTCCCATAGGGTAAGCCGCACCATACTCGGCAGCTGCTTCGGCATCTACTTTGCGCACTTCGGGGTGGTTTGCAAGTCCTAAATAATCGTTGATACTCCAGTTGAGGATTTCTTTTCCTTGGAATTTCATATGAGGACCTAATTCACCTTCCAATTTAGGGAATACATAATACCCCTCGGCGTGGTCAGACCAGCGCCCTATACTTCCTTTATTTGCATAAATATGCTCAAATAAATCTTTCATTCGTTCTTTATCTTATTTTGTTAATTGATAATTTTTAGTCAATAAATCCTTGTTTTTTCATCCAGTCGTCGCTGTAGATTTTGTTCATATAGCGCGAACCGTGATCGGCGAGGAGGGCAACTACAATACTATTTTCGTCGAATTTACCTGCCTCGGCATATTGTTTTACGGCTTGCATTGCTGCTCCACTGGTGTAGCCCATAAAAAGTCCTTCAGTACGTGCCAATTCACGAGCGGTGAGTGCCGCATCTTTATCGGTTACTTTGATGAACTCATCAATAACATCAAAATCAGTAGCAGTAGGAATCAAGTTTTTACCCATTCCTTCTATTTTGTATGGATACACTTCAGCAGGGTCAAACTCTCGGGTTTCGTGATATTTTTTGATAGCCGAACCATAGGCATCTACCCCTAATACTTGCACTCTTGGGTTTTGCTCTTTTAGGTAGTGGGCAATACCTGAAATGGTACCGCCTGTTCCACTACATACCACCACGTGAGTAATCTCGCCTTGTGTTTGTTCCCATATCTCACGACCTGTCTGGTAATGAGCTTCAGGGTTGAGCGGATTGAAATACTGATTGACATAGATAGAATTAGGAGTTTCGTTATGGATACGTTTTGCTACTTCGTAGTAAGAGCGAGGGTCATCGGGAGCAACATTTGCAGGACACAAATGTACTTCAGCCCCTAAAGCTTGTAGCATTTCCACTTTGTCGTGAGAAGATTTATCGCTAATTGCAATGATACAGCGGTAGCCTCTTAGAGCACTTATCATTGCCAAACTGTAGCCTGTATTACCCGAACTGGTTTCTACAATAGTATATCCCGGTTTGAGAAGCCCTTTGCGTTCGGCGTCTTCAACGATATACTTGGCTACTCTGTCTTTAGCGGAATGACCTGCATTAAAAGCCTCAAGTTTAGCAAAATAACGCCCTTTGAGACCTTTGGTAATTTTGTGCAATTCCAATAGAGGGGTATTGCCAATGAGTTGTAGTAAGCTGCTATGTACGTTCAATGATTCATTTATTTTCATTGGTTACTTTCTTTATTTTTGAGTGGCAAAAGTACAAAACAATTACCAATTAACAATTAATAATTAACAATTATTTTTCTATCTAACTTTTTATGATACTAATAAAATTACTTAAAATACTTTTTAATAGTTTTAGTATAAGTAAAAAGATAAATACAAGAATTAAAATAAGCCATACTTTGTATATATTCATCTGTAGTATATTCTAATAACCAACTTACACCATTATCTGTGCTTTTATATAGTTGATTATTAATTGAGATATATAATGTAGCATCAGCTAAAATCATATTGCTATGACGGCGATAGCTTTTATTTAAAACATACAAACTCTCCCAAGAATCCCCTCCATTATTTGTCTTAAAAATTTTTAATTGATTAGTTTTCGGTAAATAAATAGTACAAAACCCCTCCAAAGAAGATTTAAAAACAATATTTTCAACTATACTATAATCTTCTGCAAAAGTATATGTTTTCCAAATATCATTAGTTACATTACAATACAATATTTTAGCTTTTCTAGGATGGCTTGACTTGATGAAGTCAAATCCTCCGCACCAGATATTATTACTATCCCAAACAAAAGAAGTTTCATAAAGATTACTATATTGATGATCGTTAAGTATAGTATTTTCTTCGTCATTACGTATTTGTTGAAAATTTTCGGCATCATTTGTTTTGAAAACTGCTCCTGTTGAACGAACAAGAACTCCCTTCTTTAAATCTTTAGAAAAAGACATAGCTATCATTGGAATACCTATTTTTGGAGCAAAAACATCTTGTTTATTTATAAAATCTCCTTTTTTTGATATATACCAAAGAGCTTCTCCTATACGAGAAGCATATCCTTCTAAGCTATCATTTACAATAAAATCCCCCTCAGAAATCGCTCCATAGGAAGACCAATATTTCCAAGAAAGGCCTTCATCTTCTGTAAAATGAATTCCCGTATTAGTACCAGGTACAAAAATTCTATTACTGAAAACTTTTGCGGGGGTGTTATATGTAAAATCGGAAGGTGCATAATTAAACACTTGCCATTCACCCACTTTTTTATCTATAACGCCTAATTGAATAGGTTTAGGAAGGTTATAATGTATGTTCACATACATAGAACTATGAAATTTTATATTTAAAGTTTCATATTTATTTACATTATGAGGCAAGTGTATTGTTATTTCTTTCCCATTAGTTGAAACTGAAACATCTTCAATAAGAATTGTTCCAAGATATATTTCAATATATTTTTTTTCTGGAAAATTTTCTCCTGAAATAGTTATGTACTCACCTGCATACCCCCATTTCTTTGAAATAGAATTAAGAGTGATTACTTTATCTAATTGTTCTGGTTCTATATTTTTTTCTTCTTGGTTTATACAAGATGATAATACTGATAATAGTACTATCACTAAAAATAAAGTCATTTTTTTCATTGCTTTTATTTTTCAATTATCTTCAATCAAATTTCAATGAGCCCTTGAAAGTTGAGTTTATAAGGTTCATCTTTATATAGAGGGAGGGTTTCATCTGTTACATTGCTAAGCCCTACACCAGCGTAGAAAGTGCGAGCGTTGTGTTTTTCGGCGTGTTTGCGCACCACTTCCATAAATACTATATCGTACTGAGTGGGGTCGTCGCCATAAGGGACAGCCCGCACAATGATGAAGTACTTTTGGTTGTTTTTATCTACACACACAAATTGAGGGTCGCGTTTGAGTTCACTATTTACCAATAGGAATTCCCATTGTAGTTCCTTTTGTAAGGCTTCCCCTACAATATTCATCGCTAAATTGTGGAGTTCTTGACCTGTAAGGGGCGTCATATTCACTTTTTCTTTATATAAGGTTGATCATATTTTGTTTCAGGATAATTTAAATAGGTAGCCTTATACCCTTCTGTTGTTTTCTCTAATAGTACCTCATAGTTAGTATACCCTTCTTGAAATTGTCTATAAATTTTAAGAACTATGCCTTTTGAAGTCCTCACTGCATTCATCACCTCATCTAAAAAACCATCATTGCCACATAGTTGAAAAAATTGAAATATTTTTCTATTAATACCAAGTGAATTAAGTTTTACAGAAAACTTATTTTCCACTATTGGTACTAATCCCTTAAAACCTGTATTTGTAATTAATATGGCAGGTTCATAAGGTTCACCACAAAAAGTTAATCCATCATCATCTGATACAGGTGTACCATAATAGGCAGTTCTGAAAAATTGTATGCGTTCACCGTTGTCAAAGGTTTTATCAATCAGTTTATCAGTTGTTCTAAATACATTTCTTCCATCTACAATGAGAGAATCAGTATTATTCAACACTATTTTTATATAATGAAAGGCTGTACAATAATCTTTTGTGAAATTGTATAAGGTATCTGAAACTCCCACTATTGCTACCCACTTTGTATCAAGATCAGTACGTTTTTCTTTTAGAAAACCTTTATGGTTATAAATAGGAATTGAATCTCCTAACAAAAAAGCTTCTTTTTTATCTGGCAAAAAGGTTAAATTCTTATTTTCATCAGGGAGATGCCAATCATAACGACTTACAAATTCACTATCTTCAGAAGCATCATTTCTCACTGATAAATCTTCCTCAGTACATACAACTACTGTATCTTTCTCTACTGAAGTATCATCTCTATCAATGGAAGTAGTATTATGACAATTGAATAGCCATAACATAGCTAAAAAATAAAGTGCTTTCATAAGTTTACAACTAATAAATTATTGATTATCAATTTAATCAATTTTGTTAAAATGTAGTAATAACTATTTTGCCAATTGTTCTAAGCCATACACTATCAAGTCTTCTACTACTTTTTTAGTATCCTTAGTGAAAGTACCTGTAGGGCGGTTGGCAATGATAGCATTGAGAGAAACAGCTTGGTGTCCTAAGAGTTTAGAAAGCCCATAGATGGCAGAGGTTTCCATTTCGAGGTTCGTCATACGATGACCATTGTGATTGAAGCTATGGAGCTTGTCGTTGAGGTCAGGGTCTTGCACTGGCAAGCGCAATACGCGTCCTTGAGGACCGTAGAAGCCTGGAGCAGTACCTGTAATACCTTCAAATACTCTATCGGTGAGGAGGCGTTTTTTGAGTTCTTGTCCGCAAGCGATGATATAAGGGCGACCTTTGAGAGGATTCCAACTTGTATGAGCGATAAAAGCCTCTTCCATAGCGAGTTCACGTACCTTAGGACTATCTTTATATGAATGGAACATATTGTCCATACCCAATCCGTGAGAAGAGAGTACAAAACTATCTACGGGTATATCGGCTTGTAGAGAGCCCGAGGTACCGAAACGCACTATATTGAGCGAGGTGAGCTGTTCTTTGGGCTGGCGCGTATGCAAATCGATGTTGGCAAGGGCATCGAGCTCGTTGATCACAATGTCGATATTATCAGGACCTATACCAGTGGAAATTACAGTAAGGCGTTTACCTTTATAAGTACCTGTATGGGTACAGAATTCGCGTTTTTGGGTGCTAAATTCTATATTGTCAAAATAAGCGCTCACACGAGGTACACGATTAGGGTCGCCTACCAAAATAACAGTATCGGCGACTTGTTCAGGTCGCAAATTGATATGGTAAATACTACCATCGGGGTTTAAAATAAGTTCAGATTCTTGAATCATAATTTATAGTTCTATTAATTTTTTAAGATATTGTTCTATCGCTGGGCGACATTCGTTTTCAAATAGTTGTTCTAAAGTATGGATTTGTCCGTGCAATTCAGTAGGCACTTCTTCCAGCACTTTGTTGAGAATGATAAGTATTTCGGACTCGCGTTTGGCGTTGATTTGTGCAAACATTGTAGTCATTTTATGAGCGCTTGCCTTAATACCTTTATAGTCTTCGCGATCGGCAAGGAGTTTAAGTGTTTGTATATTTTCGCTGCTTTCTTTTAAGAAATGTTCGTAAATACCTATGATGCCTTCGCGGTCGTCCCCCATAAAGCTTTCTAATATTTCAGGGGTATAGCCTCCTACTATGTTGTTACTCACCATAATAGGTTTATGTTCTACTTCGGTATCGAGTTTAGGGAAGAAGATTTTCAGTTTTTGGTAGAACTGTTCGGGGGTGAATGGTTTGGGCAAAATGCCAGAGAAGCCACTCTTCATATAGAAACTTTCAGGCACATCACGTCGTCCTGTAATTGCTAATACAGGCAACGGATTGTTTTTGTATTGTTCGTTGAAGAGGGTTACAAAATGGAAACCATTCATTTCAGGAAGCTGAATATCAGTTATTACCAAATCGAAATTAAAATCTTCCATTTGTTCAAACGCTTCTTTACCATTGTTGAAAGTAATGGTATTGATGTGTTTTTGTTTTAGCAATTCTTCTATGAGTGAAAGGATAGAGAGGTCGTCATCTATTACTATAATGGTAATTAAATCAGGGGTTTTATCATTGGTAATGATTTGAGGTGCTTTGGTACGTTCTACTACTTTCTCAGCCAAGAAGCGCAAAGTGAAGGTACTACCTTTATTCTCATAGCTTTCCAAATAAATTTTACCGCGCAATAGATGTGCTAATTTTTGAGAGATGTGCAAACCGAGACCTGAACCGCCATAACGTTTAGAAATTTCGTCGTTTGCTTGGGTAAACTCATCAAAAATGTGTTGTTGTTGTTCTTTTTTTATACCGATACCTGTATCGGTAACGGCAATACCTATTTCATATTCATCACCATTGAGCTGACGTGCATCGGCCTGTATGTGTACCGTTCCGCGTTCTGTAAATTTAAAGGCGTTAGAAATAAGGTTGTACAATATCTGTTTGATACGATAAGCATCACTTGAAAAATTGAGATTGTTCACCGTTTCGGAGAAACTGAGAGAGAGGTTGATTTCTTTTGTTTTGTAAGCCGATTTGACATTATTGGCAACCTCATCGATAATTTCGGTAGTATTAAAAGGTACTTTTTCGATTGTAATTTTACCAGCCTCAATACGGGTGTAATCTAAAAGTTCGTCTACTAATTTAGAGATATACTCAGAAGAATACTTGATATGAGAAAGGTAATTTTTACCTTTTTCTGATATATCTTGTTTGCTAAGCAGTTCGGAATAGCCTACAATGGAGCTCAATGGCGTACGCAAGTCGTGGCTCACCATAGAGATAAGCTGTTCACGGTTCTTGAGTAGATTGTTAGATTTCCTATTGGCAGCTTCCAAACGACGACGATAGCGCTGTGAGGTGACAAAATCGTTGATAATCACAATAGATGAAATCACAATAATACCTAAAGCTACTAAGAAGGCAATCATCAGTAGATTTTTGCTATTTTCAAAAATTTGTTTGCGTTCCAAACTTAATCTTTGAGAATTAGCTAATACTTCTTCTTCAAAATTATGTAGTAAGTCATCTAATTTTCGCGAAATCTGGACATCATTTTGCCAGAGTTTTTGCATTTTTTCATTTATCTGACTTTTAGATTCTTCAGTATCCTCATTTATCTTGTTTAGGAGAGAAAGTGTTTCTAATACGACCTTATCAAACTTAGTATTTTTAAAGGTAGTAGGAATTTTTATATTTTTATACTTTTTTAGGATAGAAGCGATATCGGGAGGAGCTTTTTCAGGAGTTGTTCTTCTTCTATAAGTTTCTTTACTATAAAGTTCATAGCCTAAGTAAGGTTCTAAGCTTGAGAGTTTTCGTATAGCGCTACGTATGATAATAGAAGTACTATCGGTTTCTTGAAAGGCTTTTAACTCTTGTATATTTTCACTTTTTAAGTTGAGCAAAGAGCGAATTGTATCAAGTGTGAAGACTTGTTTTTCGGAGCTAATATCACGGCGAAACTTAAGTATTTCGGTTTGCAAATAGACGTTTTTTTCTAAAAAGAGTTGCAAGGCTTCTCTATCGTCAGTACGCATAGCGATACGTCCTGCACTTTCGGTATCGTTTACTAAAGAGAGGATTTTGCTGATTTGTATAATTTTATTTCTATCTTCTTGATTTATCTTTTCTTGATGGGATAGCTTTTGTATTTCTTTGAAGATTACATAGCCCGCTACTACCGATACCAAGAAAAGTAGTACATAACTCGCTATAACTTTGATAGTTATTTTATTTGTTTTCATCTTGAGTATTTAGTGTTGTGAACAGATATAAACTAACGCACAAAAGTACGTTTTTATTTTGGAATAAACAAATTTTAATGTTATTCCTTATAAAAAACTGTTCTAAAAGGTCATCTTTAACCTTTTAGAACAGTTTTTATCATAAGATCTTAGAAGAAGTTTTTTACTTCAATTGAAAAGTAGCTTTTCGTGCTAATTGACGAGCTCTAGGAGAGTTTTTATCAACGCTGTTATCCACTCCTTTACCTTGGGCTGTGATGCGATTAGCATCGATACCTGCTTTTACAAGCAAGTTTTTCACAGCATCGGCGCGTTTTTGAGAAAGGGTAGCGTTGTAGTTAGTACCACCTAATTCATCGGCGTAACCATTTACGGTGATGTGAGCATTAGGATTTTCTTTCATATACTTACCTACGAAATCAATAGACCAAGAAGAAGATACTTGAGGTTCTGATGAATTGAAATCGAAGTAAGCGCTGATATATCCTTTTCTGATAAGATCGGCGGCTACATCGCCAGAGGCAACATCGTTATCGCCAGTTGCTGCATTAGCAGCTTTAGCTTGATAGTTGTCGTTTAGGTAACTTTCAATCTCATCGGGAATGCGGTTGCCATTAGCATCATTCATTTTGTTTTGCTTGTTAGCTACTTCGCCTTTCAAATCGGCGACGTTGCTTTCTAAAGCAGCGATACGTTGGGTAACATCCTCTTCTTGTTCACGTACATCAGCCCCTGCCCAATCGGCGTGTTTACCTTGTTTACCTATAGCGATATTCAAACCAGCAGTGAGGGTAAAGTGATTTCCTTGGAATCCTTTTTGACCATTAGCTGATTTGGTATCATAAGTAAGTTGCTGTTTGCTATTGATGTACATAGAACCATCTAACAAGAAAGCGATGCGGTTAGAGATTCTCAATTGAGGAGTAAGCCCTACTGTAAGGAAGGCGATTTTATCAGGTTTAGAGATTGCATCACTTTTTAGTTGAGAATATCCTAAACCAGCGTGCAATAGCAATCCTAAATCGCTTGTCCATTCTTCAAAACTCAACACGCGAGCTAAGTTAGCTACTCCTTGTAAGTTTACATTCCAAATATTAGATTCGAAAGCAGGGCTATCATCATCGTTTTTGAATACGTCGTAACCACCAGCCAAGCGAATACCAAATTTGTTGTTTGCCATATAGCGAACCCCTACATTAGCGCTCCAAAAGTTTGGAGTACTTGTGCCATAACCAGCAGTAAAAGGTGTAGTAGCTTTGTTCACACCTCCGTTTACATCTACAGACCATCGGTTATAGTCTACTTGTTGAGCTTGAACACCTAAAAAGGCTAATGAAGCTAAAGCGAGAATATTTTTTTTCATTCTTTTAATAAGTAAATAAAATTATACAATAAAAACTGGGGCAAAGGTATGATTTAAATTTTACTTACTCTTTAAAAAAGAAGAATATTAACAAAACATTAACATTTTAATTAATGTTTATCTTTGTGTTTTAAAAGCATTCTTTCCAATGGAGTAATAGCGCTATCGATTCCTTCTTCGAAAGTTTTAAATTGTTTTTTTACGACAAGGCTTTCACCAGGTATATGCACTTTTACTTCCACTATTTTATTTTCTTTAGTGGTGGTATTATCTAACTTCAAATGTACGTCCGCTTCAATGATACGGTCGTAGAAATTGTCTAACTTATCCAATTTTTTTTGGATGAACTCTACTAATTTGTGGTCGACAGTAAAGTCTACTGGGTGTACGTGTACTTTCATAATGTTTAGAAATTTTAAGGTTTAACAATTCTATTTATTATCATCCTCTTCTCTGCGATCGGCTCTTGGATGGGCTTTTTTGTACTGTTTTTTAAGTTCTGCTAAACTTGTATTGGTGTATACTTGTGTAGAAGCCAAACTGGAATGCCCCAGTAATTCCTTAACAGTGTTCAAATCGGCACCATTATCCAACAAATGACTTGCGAAAGAGTGGCGCAATACGTGAGGACTTACGTCTTTCTTGGGTGTAACAGCGCTAAAGTATGAATTTATAATTCGATACACAAGGGTAGAATACAGTTTTTTACCATTTTTAACTAAGAATAAATAGTTTTGACTTTTTTCATTTGCTATTTCCTCTCTTAATTTTAAGTATTCTTTAAGCGTTTCTTCTAATTCTGGTATAATGGGGATATATCGTTCTTTATCGCCCTTACCTGATACTTTGAGTTGTTTTTGAGCTAAATCGACATCGGATAAGCGGAGATTTGCCAACTCGGAGCGTCGTACACCTGTAGCGTACAACATTTCGATTACGGCTCTATCTCTGACTTCATCGAAAGAGCTTTTGCTTGAGAAATAAGATAGTACTTTTTCTATTTCGGCTTCAGAAAAGGGTAATTTTTGTCTCTTTTCTGTTTTTAACAAGAAAATTCCCTTTTCAAACGGGCTCACTTCTATTTGTTTTGTTTTTTTTAGAAAGGTGTAATAGGTTTTCAAGGCGGACAATTTCCGGTTGATACTTCTAAAGGACATTTCCTGTTGGGATAATTGGATAATCCATTTTTTGATATCCTCTTGATCTGCTCTTTCTAAAGGGCATTCCTCTTCCTTATCTTCATATTCACTTTTGATGAATTTCTCAAAAGCCCTTAAATCGTGCTTATAAGCTTCCACCGTATGAATAGAATATTTCATTTCTATTGAAAGATAAATGATAAAGGCATTGATTGACATAGCTTCATTTTTTGTTGATTAAAAAAGATATAATCTAAAAACAGAGTGATACTCTTTTTATCATATAGCAAAATAACTAATTATTCTTGAAACTAAATGTTAAATAAGTGTTAAATTTTCAGATTTAAAGTTAAATATTTTATTTAACCTTATAAATGAGATAGTTATATTGCTTTTTTCCATCCTCAATCTCGCAGAATCCTCCTCCTTTCTCTATTTACTTAATTTCAGTGAAGATGTTCGTTTTCGTGAGCAAATGTACAAATAATATTTTGAATCACAAAATAAATTTAACTAAAATATCAATTAATTTTTTCTAACGAGTATTTTCTTATTTATTTAAAAATTTTTCTTTTTCCTTACGGATTTGTATTAAGCGATAGTTTTCAGTAGCTACTGGATAGGCTGATAACTTGTGCTTTTCTAAGAAACTTTTGAGCTCATTTACTATACTCTGTGCTGAATAAGCATCGCGTATTTTATGTATCACCCACCAAGTTTCATCAGCTTTGTAGACATCGGTGGAGAGAGTGAGCACTTCGGATATAGATTTGAGTTTTTCGATAAGAGTTTCTCTTAATTTTTCGCGCATTTCGGGGGTTGTACCTATAATCACTACCTTCCATAACGTAGCTTTATCATCGGGGACATATTCCTCATTAGTGACATCCTTTAGTTCTTCTAACAAGTTTTTTGCTTCTTCACTTTCGGCAGTAGCTGGATAGTTAGTTGCTATTTGTTGTAACTGAGCCTGATAAGGCGCTAATCCTTCTAAGCGAGCTGTAGTTTTAGCCTGCAAAAGAGCTATTGCAGGAGCTGCTGCCGTTTCACGATACTGCAATCCTTCTTCTTGCAATCGGCGAGCGGTTTCTACAAATTCACCTCTATTATACTGAGCTGTGAGACTATCAACAAATACTTGAGCAATTTTGTTGCGCTCATGCTGGGTAGTTTCTCCTCCTTGCAAAAGTTTTGCATAATCGGTATTAGGATAATTCGCTAACAAACGATTTTTTGTAGCTTCAGCTTTAGAGTTATGAGTATCAGTATAGTTCTTTTGCAATTCGTAGAGGGCAGCAGCTTCAATTTCGGGGGTAGGATTACTAGCAAGCACACGCTCCAAACGCTGAATAGCCAATTCATTTTCGTTGAATTTAGCACGATAGAGGACACCTAATTGGTAGAGTGCCTCATTGCGATTGGTCGTCAATTGGTTGATTTCAGTTTCTGTTTTAGGGAGTTTAGCCAGATAGCTATCAGGGGTTTTGACTTGCTTTTCTACAGTTTTTGTTGCAGTTGTTGTGGCTGTAACATTGGCTACTATCCCACTCCCCACTGATGACCAGCGCCAATTATCTTCTAACTTTCTATCGCCCCAATACTGTTCAAATTGCTGTTTGCCATACGCCACACTCATAGGGTTGTAGAAATAGAATTTACCTCCTTTTTCTGGAGCAACATCAGGAGTAGAAAAT
The DNA here is from genome assembly GCF_000318295.1 of Capnocytophaga sp. oral taxon 326 str. F0382. Classification (NCBI taxonomy): domain Bacteria; kingdom Pseudomonadati; phylum Bacteroidota; class Flavobacteriia; order Flavobacteriales; family Flavobacteriaceae; genus Capnocytophaga; species Capnocytophaga sp. oral taxon 326. Next base: position 33,487 of record NZ_KB291373.1, on the reverse strand, counting down.
CCCATACCCATATTTTTCACTTTGCTTTTTTGCTCTTTTTGAGTGCGCAACGCTGCTATTTGCTGCATAGAGTCGATATGCTTTTGGTAATAGGCACGACGTTCGGTTTCGGGCATACGGACTACTTTTAGCACACTGTCGTTCTTTCTTACAACGTACTCTAATTCGGCTATTTTAGCTAAATTATCTCTTTTTCGGCGTACATATAAGTGTTCAAAAGTGTTTTCGGGGGTATAAGTAAGGGTGCTATCCAAATGTTGATAAGCACCTATATAGTCTTTTTGGTCAAAAAACAGTTCGGAAAGACGTGTATGCGCTTTTGCTTTTAGCGGATTATTGTCTTTATTATTATGCAAAGACTGACGGTAGTAATCGGTAGCGACTTTTTTCTGGTCGTTTTTTAACAATTCGGCGTGGGTATAGTAAAGTACATCGAGGTAGTTTTTGTGTTCATAACGATTTTCGAGTTTACGCAAATAGGCTAAAAACTCTGTTTTTTCTTCGGGAGTGAAAGTTTTGTTACGCGCTTTACCCGCTTGAGCTTCTACCCATAATTTACGCGGAATTTTCCAATTCTGTTTTACGACTTTCTCAAAAGCTACCTCAGCAGAATCTTTTTGATGCTGTTTTTCATAGAGTTGTGCAGCGATGAAATAGTAGCGACCGCGCAATGCTTTATTTCGTGTGTATTTACCTGCATTATAGAGAGCATCGGCAGCTTGAGGATATTGCTCTTGATTGATATAAGCCTGCCCTAAAGTAGCATAAGCCTCTGCCCTATCGTTGCGACGCAATTTAGGATTTTCTTTAAAAAAGTTAGTAAGTTTTTCAATCGCTATTTTGTCTTTACCGAGACGAAGATTGGTTTTTTGTGCCCATACAGCAGCTTCGGGGATACGTTCACTCATACCATAATTGGTAAGCAGGTGATTGAAAGCTTCTAAAGCAGGGAAGAAACGCTCGTCGTAATAACGCGCTTTTCCCAAAAGCATATAAGCATCGTCTATCTTATAATTGCGTTGCACCCCTTTGAAGACCATAGAGTGACGCTGGATAGTTTTGATTGCTTTATCTTCAGCACGCTCGAAATTAGGATTTCCCATACCATCTAACTGTACCTTACCACTGAGCCCAATGGGTTCTACTGGCAAGACTTCACTAAAGTTATCTTGGTATTTTTCGCGTAGTTCGTTAAGCCCTTTAGCATACGCCTCCTCACCATTGAAAAGCACATTGTACTTAGTAACTATAGGCTGCATTTGGCGGTTGTAGTAGGTGTTAGCATTAGGGGTACAAGCTATTACAAGCCCTATAAAAACCCCTACAAAGGTGCTATATAATAAGATTTTTTTCATTATATTTAGTGCTGTAAGAATGGGCGAAGATACTACTTTTTTTGTAAAGTATGAAATCTTTAACACTAATTTATATTTTTGTAGTAGGCACTTCGCCTATTACAAAAGTATGCTTCCCTTTGTCGGCTATCTTAGTGATAGTCTCTAAATATTGGAAAAACTTAATATTCTCATCGCCTTTCATTAGTTCAGAAGCGTTCTTAAGGGCTCGAGCAGTAGCTACAGCAGTACGCGCATTTTCGAGTTCGGAAGTAGCACGTATTTTGCTTTCTAATACTCGCGAGAAGAGGTCTTGTACACTTTTAGGGAAAGTGATATCTATCAGCTGTGCTTTTATTATTTTAAGCCCAAAAGTAGCTACTTCGTTACAGAAATCTTCTCCTTTAAAGTCAGTGATGTCATTGCGGCATTCATTTAGTTTTTCACTATCAAAAGCTGCAATTTTCTGACGTAGTAACACCTGTGCAGCCGCTACTATTTGCTGTTCGGCTACGGCAAAATTATCGGTCTCTATCCCAAAATTATCTACAAATAGCTTAGTATTATCGAGTTTGTAAGCTAAATAAAAAGAAAAACGCAATGCGATATTATCAGCGGTCAGTACCTCCTGATTTACCACCCTTACACTTCTTAATTTTTGCGATAGTGATATGATATGCACTTTCTCCCACGGACTAAATTTATAAATACCCGCAGATAGTTCTTGCTGAAAAACATTCTTTTTGAATAGGAGTCCCACAGAGTTAGGAGCTACCTCTAATTCTTTGTAAAACATATAGATACAATTAACAAGTTAATAAAATAAGAAAGAAAAGACCTCTAAACAGAGGGAAAACTCGATTAAGTCTTTCAAAAATAGCGAAAGGCGGTATCCTCGGTTTTGCAAACTTTGTTTAGAGTGAGCCGTAGCTCTGTCTTGTCTTTCTTCCCAATAATAATGAATTAAATGGAGTCATTCCCCTTTAGTTGTTCCGCAATACCTTATTTTGTGAGGGGAAGACGGTTTATATAAATAAGTGGCGGTTTGTTGTTTCTAAATCTCCTCCCATAGGATAAAGAAATTCATATACAGTTCTTTAGCAGAAAGGTTAGGATACAGATAACTAATGAGTTTTTTAGTAAGTTTCCCTTTGCTCATTCCTGCAAAAATAAGTTCATCACCCTTATAGATTGTTAGTTGCTTGGTTGCTGTTGAAAAATGCAAGGTAAGCACTTCATTGCCATTTGCATAGAAAAGGAAACTACTTACAACCTCAATCACCCAAGGATATTCTTCTTTATAAACTGTTTTATCTTGCAATATTTTAAGCAATCGCTTTCCTTTGGATAGAGAAAGCCTCTTTCTTTTCTCAGTAATACGTTCTTCTTCAGGAGCACCAGGCCACGAAGTTTCTTTTGTCCAGCCCGTACGATGTATAACTGCGACACTATCTATTTTACCCTGATAGAGTTTGCTAAAATCCATTGCTTTAGGACATTGTGCTAATGCGAGACAAGGGAGGAGGAATAAGAATAAACGGGGCATAAAGTGATTATTTCATATTATCTAATTCTTTCTTTAACATTTCTTGGATAGAAATAAAATCTTCAGTCTGTTTGTTCAGAACTAATTTTACTTTGTTGAAATTATCATTCAAATAATGAACAGTTTTGTTATATGCTTTAATTAAACTATTTTTACCATTAATAGGATCTGCTTTAAAGATAGATATGGCTTCTATATATAATTCTGTAGCTAAATCCACTTTATTATCAATGAGATATAAGAAAGCTATATTAGCTTTTGCCTCCCCATTCTTGGGGTTTAGCTCAAGAGCTTTATTGTAATTTTCAAGAGCTTTTTCATTTTGTTTTTTAGCAAAATAGCTTTCCCCTAAATTATTGTAGGTATTTGATTTTTCAGTTTCCACTGTTGATTTATTAGGATTTAAATTAGTTCTACAATTTTCTATTTTTGAAATAAGGTAATCACTAAAAGCATAAGTAGCATATGAATCTATTACCTCAGAAGCACTTTTTTCATTCATAACTTTTTCCAAAGTGCAATCAGCTACTTTATCTGCAAAATCTTTAGGATATTTCTTTAGTACTACTTGAATTAGATCTTTCAAAGATTCTTTTAACTTCTTTCCATCATTGTATAAGGTATTCCAATCTATTTCCTTTACAATTGCAATAGCCTCTATTTTTACATTTACTCCAACTGATGAACTTGGATTTTTTACTCCTATAAAAGTATTAAAGATATTAGGAGTATCAATCATAATCAAACCACTTTTATAGTTTTTCCTAGTACCCTCAATATTGTAATATAGAGATTGTCCCCAATTATCTCCTTTGCTGATAAATACGTCTAAATTATTCCTATCTAATAGATAGCTATCTACAACACCTCCACTTCCTGAAGGCATTGTTATCATTTTACTTCCTGCTGTCGCTAATGTAGACATTCCTCCTGAAAGTGTTGCAGCTGTCAATTGTGTTAAAATATTTAACATTTCTCCCTCTCCCTCTCCTTTTGTGGTAGTAACTACATAGAACCATCTTACAGTATTTTTAGGTAAATTAACTGTAAAATATACTCTTGTTTTTCCACCAATTTTTGTAGCACTATTGATATAGACTTGTTGAGGAGGTAAGATTCTTTCAAATCTTTCACCTTGTTTCAGTTCAACCTCATAAGATTCAGTTTCTTGGGCAATTGCAATATTTGCAATTAATAAAAGTAGTAATAATGTTATTCTTTTCATCGTTGAGAGTTGTTTAAATATTTTCTTGTTTGACAAAAGTACAATAAAAAATTAAAAGAACAAGCCTTAGCTTGCCCTTTTAGTTTTATTTTGAAAGATACATTTTCCTTCTCGTATAAATATCGTAGAAAGCATCATCTTTAAGGCTATCTATAAACAAGATGCTTTCGCCAGTAGATTTCATTTCAGGCCCTAGCTTCTTATCTACATTCGGGAATTTATTGAACGAGAACACAGGTTGCTTGATAGCAAAGCCTTCTAAGTGCGGATTGAAATGGAAATCAGTGAGTTTCTTCTCGCCCAACATTATTTTGGTAGCATAGTTCACATACGGCTCTTGATAGGCCTTAGAGATAAACGGCACTGTACGTGAGGCACGTGGATTTGCCTCAATGATATACACGACATCGTCTTTTACGGCAAACTGCACATTGATAAGCCCTACCGTATTGAGTGCCAAGGCTATTTTACGAGTATGGTCTTTTATTTGTTGGAGTACAAACTCACCCAAATTGAACGGTGGCAAGGTAGCATTACTATCGCCTGAGTGAATACCACAAGGCTCTATATGCTCCATAATACCAATGATATACACATTTTCACCATCGCATATCGCATCGGCTTCTGCTTCTATGGCGCCATCAAGATAATGGTCAAGTAAGAGTTTGTTGTTAGGTATCTTGCGCAAGAGGTCTACCACGTGGGCTTCCAATTCTTCTTTGTTGATAACAATCTTCATTCCTTGTCCGCCTAATACATACGAAGGACGTACCAATAGTGGGAAATCCAATTCATCAGAGAGTTTGAGCGCCTCATCGGCAGTTTCAGCTACTCCAAAACGCGGATAAGGAATGTTATTCTCTTTCAGCAGAGTTGAGAAACTACCTCTATCTTCTGCCAAATCGAGCGATTGGAAGCTGGTACCTATGATTTTAATACCATATTTATCTAATTTTTCAGCCAATTTCAAGGCTGTTTGTCCGCCGAGCTGTACAATTACCCCCTCTGGCTTTTCGTGCTGAATAATATCGTAGATGTACTCCCAGAATACAGGCTCAAAATAGAGTTTATTAGCCGTGTCAAAGTCGGTAGAAACGGTCTCAGGGTTACAGTTGATCATTATGGTTTCATAACCGCACTCTTCGGCAGCCAATACCCCGTGCACACAGCAGTAGTCGAACTCAATACCTTGTCCTATGCGATTAGGACCTGAGCCGAGTACTACCACCTTTTTGCGGTCAGTTACTACGCTGTCGTTGGCTACGTATTCCTTGCCGTCAGCGGTGCGGATAGGTGCCTCAAAAGTAGAATAATAGTAAGGAGTTTGTGCCTTAAACTCAGCAGCACAAGTGTCTACTAATTTAAACACACGACGTATGTTGAGTTCTTCCCGTTTTTTGTGTACCTCACTCTCCCAACAGCCCACCATATAAGCAATTTGTCGGTCGGCAAAGCCTTTTTGTTTGGCTTCAAATAGGAGTTCTTTAGGTAGAGTATCTATTTTATAGCGCGATATTTCTTTTTCGATCGCACATAGTTCTTCGTATTGTTTGAGAAACCAGATATCTATCTTGGTGATTTCGTGGATACGGCTCAGTGGAATACCCATCTGTACCGCATCGTATATCACAAACACCCTATCCCAGCTGGGGTAGGTGAGTTTCTCGATAATCTGTTCGTAATTTTTATAGCCTTTGCCATCAGCTCCTAAACCATTGCGTTTGATTTCGAGCGATTGGGTTGCTTTCTGCAATGCCTCTTGGAAAGAACGCCCTATACCCATTACCTCACCTACCGACTTCATTTGCAAGCCAATAGTGCGGTCAGATCCTTCAAACTTATCGAAGTTCCAACGCGGTATTTTCACAATTACATAATCTAACGTAGGCTCAAAGAATGCAGAGGTAGATTTGGTGATTTGGTTTTGCAATTCGTCTAAATGGTAGCCAATAGCGAGTTTGGTGGCTATCTTAGCAATAGGATAGCCCGTAGCCTTAGAAGCCAAAGCCGAAGAACGCGATACACGTGGGTTGATTTCAATAGCGATAATATCTTCTTTTTCATCAGGCGACACGGCAAACTGCACATTGCAACCCCCGGCAAAATCGCCTATACTACGCATCATCTTAATAGCCATATCGCGCATACGTTGGAAAGTGCGGTCTGATAGAGTCATCGCAGGGGCTACGGTAATAGAATCCCCAGTGTGGATACCCATAGGGTCCATATTTTCAATGGTACAGATAATCGCCACATTGTCGTTCTTGTCGCGCAAAAGCTCAAGCTCATACTCCTTCCATCCTAAAAGCGCCTTATCGATAAGCACCTCGTGTATAGGCGAGGCTTCCAAACCGCGATTAAGGAGCATATCAAAATCCTCTTTTTTATAGACGATAGATGCCCCTGTACCGCCCAAAGTAAAGGACGGACGTATTACGAGTGGAAAACCAAAACGTTGCGCGATTTCTTTCCCTTTGAGGAAAGAAGTAGCTGTTTCAGACGGTGCCATAGGAATACCGATTTCATCGAGCAACACGCGGAACTTTTCGCGGTCTTCAGTGATTTGTATTGCATCGATATCTACCCCGATGATTTCGACCCCAAAGTCCTTCCAGATACCTTTTTCTTCAGCCTCAATACAGAGGTTAAGCGCTGTTTGTCCGCCCATAGTAGGGAGAACAGCATCTATTTCGGGGTGAGCTTTTAGAATTTCCACTAATGATTTAGTGGTGAGAGGTTTCAGATAGACCACATCCGCCATAGAGGGGTCTGTCATAATGGTAGCAGGGTTAGAGTTAATAAGTATGGTTTTGATACCATCTTCGCGCAAAGAGCGCAACGATTGCGAGCCTGAGTAGTCAAACTCGCAGGCTTGTCCGATGATAATAGGTCCTGATCCTATGAGCAGAACACAATGTAGGTCGTTTCTTTTAGGCATTTTATATAGATATTGCTGTGTTTTTAGTATTTACAAGTGCTGAATTTTGTTGTATGGTTGGCATTATTTTGGTCTTACGGATAATACTCTAATTCTCGTTTTTCTTCTATTTGGATATCATTCCCTTTAAATTTCTTGACTTTCCCAGATGATTCTTCTGCTGTCAAGACTTTTAGGATTAGATTTCCCATCTTATCATAAGTAAGCTGATAAACTTTTGTAGAAGAAGGTTTTACACCAGTTTTATCCTCGTAATACTCTTCTCTTATTTGATGTGTAGTATTGTTATAAATGTATTTCGTTCTCTCCCTAAAATTTCCTAATATATACTCTTGTTTAGATACAAGTACGCCACCCTTATAGTCTTCTATCAGTTCTATTTTCCCATCAGTATCATATTGAGTATGTTTTTTCAGTTGCCTATTAGTGTCGTATTGATACACCTCCATATTGTCTTTCTCATTGTAATTCCCACCAAAAGATTCTTTTCTATTTTTCATATAAGCAAGGTCATATTTCTTTACCAAAAGCCTGCCCGCACTATCATATTCGTAGAGTTCTTTATAGTTGATGCCATCATAACCTCCCTTTGCTTTTCTCTCCTTAGAAAGCAGATTTCCTTTGCTATCATACGTATAAAGGTAAGTCTCACCCGCCTTGATACCACTTATATTTACAGTTACTGTCTCTTGCAGCACATTGTTAGGCAACTGAGTAAATACCGACAGAGACTCATCGCTTTTCATCGTTTTTAGTTTGCCATCATCGGTATACTCAAACATAATTTCCTTTACCTTATTCCCGTCACTGCTATACGTTTGATAACTCACAAGCTGCCCTTTTTTATTGAAATAATACCTTGTTGAAGAGCCATATTCGTTATATTCTATAAGCGTTTTAACCTTTCCCTTGAGACCATATTGGTAGAGGAAAGGCTTATATCCGCCCGATGTATGTTGCCCGCGTACAATGGTAAGAGATAAAAACATAAGTAATAAGAGTGTTTGCTTCATAGTGATAAAAAAATAGCTACATTTTTCAAAAGAAAAATATAGCTATTGTACTATTAGAAAAGAATATACCACCGTATCTCTTGAGAGTACTGCTTAAAGGGGTACAAGGAAGGGCTTGTGGCGTGATATTCATTTAACAATTAATCATTAAAAAGAGCGAAAAACGGGTCTCGAACCCGCGACCTCAACCTTGGGAAGGTTGCGCTCTACCAACTGAGCTATTTTCGCGTATTATTTATGGCGCAAAGATACAACAAAATTTAATTCCTACAAACTTTTATTCGCTTTATTTTGCGAAAGAGAATCAAACCTTACAGCATCAATATCTATATTCATTTACTTGGAAACAATTTCATCAAGTTGTTTGAAAATAGCATTCATATCAATGTGTTTTGTCTTCTCATTCCACTCTTTTTTATAAAACTCTCCTAACTCACGTTCATTTAAAATATTATTTTCTGAGTAACGCTTGGCTTTTTCTAAAACTATTGGATTTATTTTTTAAGCGCTCATAACAATTGATATTATGAGACAAAGACACTAATTATTTTAAAAATAACAGAAAAATAGTAGTTAGTTTTTAGTAGTTAGTCGTTAGCAACTAATAACTAATGTCTAAATTAAGAAATAATTATTATCTTTGCAACGTTTGGCGCAATATTTGATTATTACAATCTGCTTATTACAAATCAACTAATTGCTAAATTTACTCATTTTATTAATTAACTTATGGTTCATATCGACGAAAAAATATATCTTTGGCTCATAGTGATACTCATTCCGCTATTTATCATTTTTGCCTTTTCAATGCTTCGCAAACGCCGATTGCAAAAGCAATTTGCTTCCTCATCAACTCTTAGACGTTTAGCCCCCGACCGATCCCGCTTCAAACTGTGGGTGAAGTGGAGTGTTTTGGCTGTAGTGTTCTTACTGCTGAGCATTGCTTTGGCTAATCCTAAAATAGGTACTAAAATTGAGACTGTAAAACGCGAAGGGGTGGATATCGTTTTTGCTATCGATGTCTCTAAAAGTATGCTTGCTGAAGATGTAGCTCCTAACCGTTTAGAAAAAGCAAAACGCATTGCTTTTGAGACTATTAGTCAGCTAAAAGGCGACCGCGTGGGCATCGTGGCTTATGCAGCGAGTGCTTACCCTCAATTAGCGCTCACAACCGACCATTCGGCGGCAAAAATGTTCCTCCAAGGTATGAATACCGATATGCTTTCCTCACAAGGTACTGCTATTCAAGAGGCAATACGTATGGCAAGCAATTATTTTGACGACAAGAGCCCTACAGCCCGCTTGCTCTTTATCCTCAGCGATGGCGAAGACCACGAAATGGGTGCTACTGAAATTGCTTCGGAAGCACAAGAAAAAGGGGTACACATTTATACCATAGGTATTGGTACTGAAAAAGGAGCTCCTATCCCTATAAAAGAAGGAGGCGGACAAACTTATAAACGCGACAGCAATGGCGAAGTAGTAATTACCAAGCTCAACCCCGAACTCTTGCAACAGATAGCGAGCAATGCAGGAGGTGAATACCTCAACGGTGATAACACTCAAAAAGCAGTAAACCAAATTAACAAGATATTAGACGGTACTGAAAAAAGTCAGTTCGATACCCAAAAGTTTGTAGATTTCAAAGACCAATTTCAGTGGTTTTTAGGAGGTGCTTTACTATTACTTCTATTAGATCTTACTATTTTTGAACGCAAAACACAATGGGTGAAGAAATTGAATCTATTTAATGAAAGAAAAAAGTAAAATGAAAAACATTCTATACATATCATTATCCTTACTCTCTCTCTCTGCTTTTGCTCAAAACAAAGCAGAAAAAGAAGCTCTAAAAGCAATGGCTAACTCTAAAAAATACACTTATGAAGGCAATACTGCTCTCAAAAGTGATAAACCTATACAAGCCGAAGTGGAATATCGCAAGGCAATAGCCGAAGATAAAAACAATGCTACTGCGCAATATAACCTCGGCACTATGTATTACCAACAAAAAAGTTATGACGAGGCTTTCTCCCGACTCAAAAACGCTTCTGCTTCCGATAAGATTAGTGAAGATGAAAAACACAGGGCGTTCCACAACTTGGGCAATGCCTTTATGAAGAAAAAAGAATACGACAAGGCTGTACTCACCTACAAAGAAGCTCTTCGCCATAACCCTAAAGACGAGGAAACTCGTTACAATTTAGCTGTAGCCAAAGAAATGCTCAAACAAAATCCTCCACCTCCACAAGACAACAAGAACAATAAAGATAAAAATAACCAACAAAATCAGAACAATCAGAACAATCAGCGAAATCACAAAACCAAAACAACCAGCAAAATCAACAAAACCAGAATAACAACCAAAACCAAAATAATAAAAATAACCAGAACAACCAAGATAACAAGGACAACAAAGATCAAGGCGATAACAAGCAAGATAAAAATAAGGATAAGGGTAACGATCAAAAAGACCCTAATCAAAACAATCAACAAGATAAAGACCAAAATGGACAAGGGCAAGGTAGACAACAGCGTCCTTCATCTCTTTCTCCACAACAAATGGAGCGTATTTTAGAAGCTATGAACAACGAAGAACGCAAAACTCAAGAGAAAATCAATGCTCAAAAAGTAAAAGGACAACGCGCTAAATCTGAAAAAGATTGGTAATAGAAGTGAATAGCAATTCACCTTTTTAACAAATAATAATAAAAAATGAAATACAAGATTATATTTTTTATAACTTTCTTAATCCAAAGTCTCTATGCACAACAAGTAGAGTTTAAAGCCGAAGTGAGTAAAAATCAATTAGGGGCTAACGAACGCTTGCGTATAGAGTTCTCTATGAATAAAGACGGAGATAACTTCACCCCACCTAATTTTCACGGATTTACAGTGGTAATGGGACCCTCTCAATCAATTTCTAAATCGTGGATTAATGGAGTAAGCAGTTTTTCCAAAACCTATGTCTATATCTTAGAACCTAAAACCAAAGGTAACTTTACTATCGGGCAAGCAAGTATAGAGATTGACGGTAGGACTTACCGCACTAATCCTATTACTATTACTGTTACCGATGCTGTAAAAACTCCTACAATGGAGAAGAATAGCAATGATTATGCTCGTGAAGGCTTATTCCTCTTAACCGAAATATCCAACCCTAATCCTTACCTAAATGAGGCAGTAATTGTTACTTATCGCTTGTACGTAGGTAGAGGTATTGCGGTGAATAACTTCCAAGAATTGAACACTCCTAAATACCCTGAATTCTGGAGTCAAGAGATTAGAGCGAACGACTACCAAGTAGAAGAACGCACCTATAAAGGTCAGGTGTATCGTACTGTTGTGATGAGACGCAGAATGATACTCTACCCTCAAAAAACAGGTAGCATCACCTTAGAACCCTTGAATTTGAACGTATTACTCACTGCACCTACAGGGCAACGCGATTTCTTTGGCGGTCTTGTATACGAAAGTATGGAGCGAAAAGTTTCTTCAGGTAGTGCAGTAATCAATGTAAAACCATTGCCTGAGCAAGGTAAACCAGATAACTTCTCTGGGGCTGTAGGTGATTTTTCATTTGCAGTAAACCTTACCCAACCTACCCTCAAGGCTAATGAAAGTACCCAGTTGAAAATAGAAATATCAGGTAACGGAAACTTCAAATTATTTGATTTACCTAAGCCTAATTTCCCATCATCATTAGAAGTGTACGCACCTGAACAAAAAGACGATGTACTCCCTTCACTTAATAGTGGAATGAAAGGTCGATTAGAACAAACCTACACTATTGTACCTGAGTACAAAGGTAAATATCCTATCTCTGGACTCTCTTTTTCGTACTTTAACCCTAAAACACAAAAGTATGAAACTGTAAAAACAAACGATTTATGGATAGACGTAACTGAAGGTCCTACCCCAGATAGTGACACTACAGCCAACGAACTAACTACCGCTCCTAAAACTTTAGGCGGCTTGCAAATGAATGCCGACCTCCAAGATATACATACATCTGTATTCTTCGGTTCTACCAGCTACTTTTTGTGGTTACTCTTGCCATTATTGCTCATCCCGATAGCTCTTATTTGGTGGCATATCAAAATGCAAAGAGCAAGTGATATAGAAGGAAATAAAGTGAGGGCAGCTAACAGATTAGCAAAGAAATATTTAGGAGAAGCCAAACGCAAATTAGGTGATAAAGGTACGTTCTACGAAGCCTTAGAGCGCGCTTTACACAACTATTTAAAAGCTAAATTGAAGATTGAAACTGCCGAGATGAGCAAGGATAAAATTACTGAATTATTGCTCAACCAAAAGGCTAATGAGGCTACTGTAACACAATTTATGGCATTACTCGCTAATTGTGAAATGGCACGATATTCACAACACCACACCGATGCCTCTATGGAAAAAGATTTTGGAGATGCTGTAGAAGTAATTTCAGCACTCGACAAACAAGTGAAAAATAAGTAATCGCTAAACAAAATGAAAAACAATATTTTTATCTATATCCTTCTGTTAGTTTCTGCGCAACTTTTTTCTCAAGATAACAATATCAATCTGTTTGAAAAAGCTGCTCAGCTCTATCAACAAGGTCAATACACTGAAGCTATTGAGCAATATAAAACTATATTGGCTCACGGGAAAGAATCGTCTGCCTTGTACTACAATTTGGCAAGTGCTCACTACAAACTAAATCACGTACCAGAGAGCATTTATTATTACGAGAAAGCCCTCCAGCTCAACCCCGATAATCAGCAGGCTAAGGACGGACTTCTATTGGCAAACCAAATGAAAGTAGATGCGATTGTACCTCTGCCCAAAACTTGGTTACGCCAATTCTCTGATGCCGTTACAGGTTTGTTTAGCTTGCAAACGTGGGCTGTACTCTCTATTATAGGTGTCATCGCATTTGTGTTGAGTTTTTTCTGTTACTATTTTTTAGAACAGACTTCTCTCAAACGACTCTTTTTCACCCTGATGTTCATATCAGTAGCGATAGCTGTGGGCACTTATTTTATTGCTAACTTTCACAAAAAACAAGTAGATGGTGAAAAGTATGCTATATTGTTTAATAAAACCGTAAGGGTATTTTCAGAAGCTAATGCCTATAGCAGTGAAGTGTTACAACTACACGAAGGCACCAAAGTTGAAATTACTGAAAAAACAAACGATTGGGTAAAAATACGTTTAGCCAATGGAAAAACTGGCTGGACTAAAGTGAGTAGTTTGAAAGTATTGTAAGTATTTGCTGCAAACTTTCCTCTTTAGTTAGTCCGTCCATCGCGAGGCTATGTGTAGCTTGTGTATAGAAAGTATTGCGCTCAAAGAGATGTTTGCGGATAAAATCTTCTAAATCCTCCTTTTTTAGTTCCTTTAGTAAAGGACGGGAAGTGGATTCAGCTAAGCGTTTAGCCAAGCTTTTAGGAAGATATTTCAGGTAAATAGAAATATTTCCTTCAGCTTTTATCAATTCCATATTATTGCCAAAACAGGGGGTACCTCCCCCTAATGAAAGTATACAATCACCTTCTCTTTGCAGGATTTCTTGCAAATAGAAGGTTTCTTTTTTGCGGAAATATATCTCTCCTTTGGTAGCAAAAATATCTTGTACACTCATTTTTTCGGCGGTAGCTACATAAACATCAAGGTCTACAAAAGGTACATTTTTAGCAGCAGCTAAGGCTTTCCCAAGGGTAGATTTACCACTTCCCATATAACCGAGTAAAATTATTTTCATTTGTAATCTATTGGATAGTAAGGGGTTGAAAAATACTTTTAAAATAAAATGCAAAAATAATACTTTTTTTCTTGCTACGTAATAAAAATGTTATATCTTTGCACCCGCAAACAAGAAAATACTGATTGTCATAATGACTCGGTAGCTCAGCTGGTAGAGCACGACACTCTTAATGTTGGGGTCCAGGGTTCGATCCCCTGCCGGGTCACAGGGTTATACAATTATTGTTATTTTTTATAGGACTTGGTAGCTCAGTTGGTAGAGCACAACACTTTTAATGTTGGGGTCCTGGGTTCGAGCCCCAGCCAGGTCACAAGGGTTATACAATTTGTTTTTTTATTTTTTTAAGGGACTTGGTAGCTCAGTTGGTAGAGCACAACACTTTTAATGTTGGGGTCCTGGGTTCGAGCCCCAGCCAGGTCACAAACACGTTAGCCTACGTGGAGAAATTGGTAGACTCGCCATCTTGAGGGGGTGGTGCTCGTTAGGGCGTGCTGGTTCGAATCCAGTCGTAGGCACTTTGGGGATAAGGATTTATATATAAAAAGAGACTATTCAACATTTTGAATAGTCTCTTTTTTATTGCTTCTCTTTTCTTTATTAAAGTTTAAATATATGTATTTATTTCCTATTTTATGAAACTGCTACACAAACTTTCTCTTCAAAAAATCTCACCTCTCCCCTCCCCTTCTCAAAAAACTTTTTATACACCTTCTCAAATTTAACTACAAAACCTCATTCATAAAAATATTTTATTAACATAGCCAATGATTGCATAAATATTTTATTTTATATCGCCAAAGATTACAAAAAAAATTATCTTTCTAAATAATTATGTTTTTATGCTGATTTTCAACTACATATTGTCAAACAAAAGATAAAATATCTAATTCGTAATAAAAAAATAAGTTAAAACCCTTGTCAATTGTTAAAATATTCTTAACTTTGCCTCGTAATAATAATTTTAATTATATTATATATGAAGGTAAAAATATTAATGTTATTTATCTTTGTGTGTTGTGGCAGCTTGCTATGGGCACAGGAGAAAACTGTAACGGGTGTCGTTACTGATGAAAGTAAAACTCCTTTACCAGGGGTGAACGTAGTTATTAAAGGTACTACGCGTGGTGTTTCAACAGATTTTGACGGGAAGTATACGCTTCGCGCTAAAGCTAATGAAACAATTGAATTTAGTTCTATAGGTTATGTTACCCAAACTAAAAAAGTAGTAGGCAATGGTAACAACCTTGTTATCAATGTACTGTTAAAAGATGAAACGCAACAGCTCACCGAAGTTGTAGTAACGGCTTTGGGTATCAAGCGCGAACAAAAAGCCTTGAGCTACAACGTGCAACAAGTGAAAGCTGAAGAGCTTACCAAAGTGAAGGACGCAAACTTCGTGAACAACCTCAATGGTAAAGTTGCAGGGGTGAACATTCAGCGCAGTGCTTCTGGGGTCGGAGGGGCTACCAAGGTGATTATGCGTGGTGCTAAATCTATCACAGGTAGCAACAATGCCCTTTATGTGGTAGATGGTATTCCGCTCAACAATGCTTCTTCTGCTTCCGATGGCGGCGATTTCGGTACTCCTGGAGGTGGTGAAAGTATCTCAGACTTCAACCCCGAAGATATCGAGAGTATCAATATCTTAACAGGCCCTTCAGCGGCTGCCTTATATGGTGCAGCAGCTGCCAATGGAGTGGTGATTATCAACACTAAAAAAGGTAAAGAAGGTAAAGTTTCCGTAAACTTCAACTCTAAAGTGGAAGTGCTTACTCCTTTTATTACTCCCGAATTTCAAAATACTTATGGCAGTAGTGGTGAAACCAGCTGGGGCGCTAAACTCGCAACTCCTTCTACTTACGACCCTCTCAAATTCTTCCATACAGGGGTAGTACACAACAACGCGGTAGATTTTTCTATAGGTTCTGCCCAAAACCAAACCTATGTATCTTTTGCTTCTACCGATTCTAAAGGGATTATCCCTACCAATGGTTACTACCGCCACAACTTTATGGGGCGTAATACTACTCATTTCCTAAACAACAAACTACATTTAGATATTTCAGCGAGTTATATCTTGCAAGGTAACCAAAATATGTACTCTCAAGGAGGGGTATTCAACCCGCTCACTTCTTTGTACCTCTTCCCTCGCGGTGATAATTTTGAAGAACTCAAAGCTTGGGAACGCTGGAATCCTTCACGCAAAATCAACGAACAATACTATCCTTATGTAGGTAATGTTGCCAATGGGGTCATAAAAGAAAATCCTTATTGGAATATCTATCGCCAGCAATTCTTAGAAAAGAGAAAACGCAATATGTACTCTGCTTCTCTTACCTATGATGCTCTTAGCTGGCTCAATATCAGTGGTCGTGTGCGTATTGATAACACTCAAGGAGAGGGCGAAATGCGTGCTTATGCTACATCCGACCAAAGTACAGGGGTAGGTTACTATGGCGAATGGCGTTATACGCTCAAAACAATCAATCAAACCTATGCCGATATAATGGCTAATATCAACAAAGATTTTGGTAAATATCAAGATGCCGATGGTAATGAACGCAAAATGTTTAATATCTCTGCCAACCTCGGAGCTTCTTACGACGATAACTTGCATAAAGAAGCTGGTTTTAGAGGTAATTTGCACAATATCTCCAATTTCTTTGCTGTGAGCAACCTCGACCCTCGTGGAGGTAAAGTGCAAACACATAGCCATACCCGCAATATAGCTGTATTTGGTAGTGCCGAATTAGGCTGGAAAAGCCGATTGTTCCTTACCCTTACTGGGCGTACCGACTGGGCGTCTCAACTTGTAAATACGAACGATGAAGCGATTTTCTATCCATCGGTAGGGCTTTCAGGGGTTGTTTCCGAATTTGTGAAAATGCCTGAATGGTTACCTTACCTCAAAGTGCGTGCTTCATATACCGAGGTGGGCTCACCTATCTCTCGTGAAGGCTTTACCCCTGGTACACGTACCTTCGGTTTTAGTGGTACTGGTATCAGTTCTGACCCCGATTATCCTTTCCCCGATTTTACCGCTGAACGCACTAAATCTTACGAAGCGGGCTTGAATGCCAAATTGTTTAAAAACGCTTTAAACCTTGATGTTACAGTTTATAAATCGAATACTTACAACCAATTGCTTTCTTATGATTTACCTGAATCCAGTGGTTACAAACGTTTGTGGTTACAAGCAGGTAATATAGAAAACAAAGGGATTGAAGCAGGATTAGGTTTCAACAAAACTTTTGGCAACTTTGCTTGGAGCAGCAATGTAACCTATACACGCAACATCAACCTCGTAAAGGAATTAGCTCATCATTACCGCAACCCTATCAATGGTACTTATTTTGATATTACCAAAGTGGGCAGCATTCGCGAAGGTGGTTCTATGACCGATGTGATTACCGATAAACTCCTTAAACGCGGTGCCGATGGCAAATTAGTAGATTCTGGCAAAGGCACTTACGAAATCGATAACACTCGCGAATACCTTATCGGTAATACCGCCCCCGATTTCACTATGGGATGGCGCAACAGTTTCACTTTCTATAAAAATCTATCACTCGATGTAATGATATATGGTCGTTTTGGTGGTATCGTGCAATCACGCACCCAAGCGTGGCTTGACCAGTACGGTGTTTCTAAAGCTACTGCCGATGCGCGTGACCGTGGAGGTGTAATGATTGACGGTGTGTTGTACGACGCTCGCAAATACTACGAAACCATTGCCAATGGTGGGGTAAGTTTGCCTGCTTACTATAGCTATGATGCTACTAATGTGCGCATACAAGAGTTATCACTTACCTATCGTTTGCCTTTAGCCGAAATGAATCGTATGAAATGGCTCAAATCACTCAGTATGTCGGTTACTGGTTATAACTTAGCTATGTTGTACCTCAAAGCGCCTTTCGACCCCGAATCAACTGCCAATACTAAAAGCTATGGCACTGGTGCCGACTTTTTTAGAATGCCTTCTCTCCGCAGTTTAGGTATCGCTATCAAAGCCTCTTTATAATAAAAACGTTTATTTTAAAAATGTAAACCAATGAAAAAATTACTATATATCAGTATGTTGTCCTTCCTTACCTTCGCTTGTACTAAGGATTTTCAGGACATCAATACCAATCCTACCAATCCTACTAAAAAAATAGCAGAACGCGATGGGATTAACATAGCAGGGTATTTGGGAACGATTCAAAACCAAATCATCCCTACCCGTGCGGTGAATGGTACCAACCTCTACCAAACCTCTATCAATATGATGGGCGATAGTTATGTAGGCTATATGAACCCTCCTATTAATAAGTGGAATAACCAAAAAAAAATGATTACAGGCTATATGGCTGAATGGTGGATGAACAATAACTATTCAGGTATGTTCAGCACTATTATTTCCTCTTGGCGTGA
This sequence comes from Capnocytophaga sp. oral taxon 326 str. F0382, assembly GCF_000318295.1. Classification (NCBI taxonomy): domain Bacteria; kingdom Pseudomonadati; phylum Bacteroidota; class Flavobacteriia; order Flavobacteriales; family Flavobacteriaceae; genus Capnocytophaga; species Capnocytophaga sp. oral taxon 326. Next base: position 15,278 of record NZ_KB291373.1, on the reverse strand, counting down.
CGTGAGAACTAATACCATTCTCGCCGACCCTAACGATATTACTTACAAAGCAATCTACCAAATGGTAATGATTTGCAAAGCTTTAGGGGTATTGCGCGCTACCGATATGTTTGGACCTCTACCATATTCTAACCAAGGTAAAGGGCTTACCAAAGTACCTTACGATTCTGTAGAAGATATTTATACCCAGCTCTTCAAAGAATTGGATGAAGCGGTAACTTATCTCAACGAGTACAAAAGCAATTACAGCCTTCCTGAAAGCATCCGTAAAAACGACTTTTTCTATGCGGGTGATTTGAACAAATGGATTAAATTTGCAAACTCTATTCGCTTGCGTATGGCAGTGCGCATCCGCTATGTAGCATTTGCCAAAGCTAAAGAAGAAGCTCAAAAAGCTCTCAATGGCGGTGTGATGGAAGATATGAGCGATATGGCTAAACTCCAAACTAACGAGCGCCTCATCATCCTCAACAGCTTAGAAATGATTGCTAATAACTACCAAGATACCCGTATGGGAGCAACTATCTGGTCATACCTCAAAGGCTATCAAGACCCTCGTATGAACGCTTACTTCAAGCTCAACCCTACCGAACGCCCCGATGGTTATACCAATCAAACAGAATTACAAGGTATACGCTCAGGTTTTGCAGGTGATAAAAACTATTTAGGCTTTGGCTACCCTAATATCAAAGAGGATTCTCCTACTTATGTGATGAAAACTTCTGAAGTCTATTTCTTAAGAGCTGAAGCCAAACTCTTTGGTCTTACTACCGATGCTAAAACCGACCAAACTCTTTATGAGGAAGGTATTGCAATGAGTTTTAGAGAAAATGGGGTGAGTGCTAATTCTTATGCAAGCAACAACACCAATAAACCTGCTCCTTATGTTGATCCTCTCAATGCAGCCAACAATCAAGGTGCACCTTCTGAAATAACCGTATCTTATGCCGCTGCAGCTACGAACGAGGATAAATTAGAGAAAATCATTACTCAAAAGTATTTAGCTATTTTCCCCGATGGTCACGAGGCTTGGACTGAATGGCGTCGTACAGGTTACCCTCGCCAAATCAACCCTGTAGCCTATAATGCCGATGCTATCCACGGTAACACTATCAAATCTACCGATGGTCGTACCAAAGGTGTCCGCCGTGCTATCTATCCTCAATCGGAATACACAGGTGAAAACCGTGAAAATGTACTCCGTGGTGTACAACTTTTAGGTCCTGGCGCTGTAGACGATTGTAATACTCACCTCTGGTGGGATGTAAACCCTAATACACGATAAAAATTAAAAACTATGAAAAACAGAACAGTTAAATATCTTAGTCTATGCGCTCTAAGTCTGTTAATGGCAAACTGCGTGAAAACAGAACCTTTAGACGTAGAAAAAGACTATAAACAGCAGCTCACCGAGCGTGCTAAACAAGAACAACAACGCGAGGCTGAAGCTAAAGCTAAAGCCGAAGCTGAAGCCCAAAAAAAATGGGATGCTTATTACCAAATGCTCACCGAGTACAAACAAAAAGCGTGGGCTAACCAAGGTGAAAAACCGTTTATCTATATGTGGTGGACAGGCTGGCGCGCCGTCGATGGGCTCGACCGCTCTTGGTTGCAATCCATCCCCGATACTACCACCGCTATCTCTCTTTGGGGGGGCTATGGTAAACAACCTGCCGATATGACCGAAAACGAAAAATACGACTTAGAAATTTTCCACAAAAAAGGAAGTAAAGTGTTCCTCTGCTGGCAAGTATCGAATGTAGGTCTTGGGCTGCCAAGTGAAGGCAAAGAAAATGGCTTTGCACTCTTCCGCCAAAAATATGGCGAACAAAAAACATCTGAGAATGAAACATTCCGCTGCCAAATCTACGCTCGCGACTTAGCGCGCTACATCATCGCTTGCGGTTTTGATGGTTTTGATATCGACTGGGAACCTAACATCGGTAACCACGGTCACGGCTACAACGAGTTTGCTTCTGGTACTTCTGTAAATGGTTATAACAAAAATATGAATACCTTTATCGCCGAAATTGGTAAATACTTTGGTGATAAATATTCAGGCGACCAACGCAAACAGTACCTCCGCGACCTTTTTGATGAAAACCATTCAGGCTACCACGAAAAAGAAAAAGAGTACATCCGTGCCTATAAACCTTTCTTTGAGAAAGGCAATTATGTAGAGAAAAAATATTACCTCTTGTATGATGGTGAAAGCCAACTCGATTTTGGTTTAAACGATAGTTATATCAGCAAATACATTATGCAAGACTATGGACCTAATCGTGTAGGACCTCTCCTTTTTATCTCTAATAAATATAAAAATGTTTCTACTTCCGAGTTTGAAAAAGGTCAGTTCAAATCTATTATAGTAAAAGCTGAAGCCGCTAAACGAAAAGAAGTAGGCGGAGTAGGCTCTTATCACGGTGAAATAGACTTCTCTACTTCAGCTGAAGATGTCGCTTTTAAAAGCTATTTGCAAGAGAAAAAAATAGAAGGTAGAAAGTACAAACACTACGCTTGGATGCGTGAAGCAACTCGTATTATCGACCCTCGTAGTACCGATGAATACAAGAATTTTAAAGAAGAATTGACAATTCGTAAACCTAAATAATTGACCTATGAAAAAGATTTGTATACTCTCACTCGCTGCCCTTGTTTGGAGTGCTTGTGAAAAACTGCCTAATACCGATGGTATCACCCCTCAAAAGGTAGTACTTTTTGATAACGCTGCGGTGACTACTATCAAAGTGAAAGACGATAGTGGCTCCAGTGCCCCTACCGAAGTGAAAGTGCGCTTGGCTAACCCCATCGCTGAAGATACTTACTATCAAGTGAGCTTGGATAAGAGTGCTATAACCGCTTATAATCAAGCAAATAAAGTGGATTACGACTTGGTGCCTGCTAACACCTTAGCAATGAGCTATACCGACCAAGGGGTTACCAAAACCGCCACCACACTCGTAGTACGTGTGCCTAAAGGACAACAAGTATCTGCTGGAAAACTCCAGTTCAATATCGGTGCTTTAGTCGATGCCAATGGTCAAAAACTCTCTGGAGCGAATAACTATGCCGTTGCCTTGAAACTCACCCCGATGAATGGTACTGTAATCGTGCAAAACAACCGCAAAAATGCCTTGTTCTTGCTCTCCCGTTCCTTTAAAACTAAAGTAGCTCACCTCAGAAATAAAGCTTTCCACGCTATCTATGGACAAAATACAGGAAAACAAGAGAGTGGTAAAACTTATGCTAACGATGTGAAACTCACTGCTTGGACAATGCAGTACTCTATAGCACCTATCAACGCGTCTCGCAATGCTGGTTTGATGTACCCTAACGGTCGTGCCTCTTCCGATTCTGCCCTTTACAACGTGCTCTATGGAGGTTCATTCTTGTTTATGAATGGCGGTCTCAAATTAGGCTTCAATACCGATAAAGGTAAAAACTTCAAATTCCAAGAAGTAACAGGGCATCCTTCTGCCGATAAATGGTACCACGTGGCAGTAACTTATGAAGAATTAGAAGGTCGCGCCTATTTGAAAATGTACGTGAATGGCGAATTGATGTTCGATTCAGCTGCCCCTGCTAAAATCAACGATTTCCCAATACTATGCTTTGGTAATGGTAACCTCGATGCTTATGTACGCGAAATGCGCCTTTGGAGCAAAGCGCTTACTCAAGGACAAGTAGCTGCTACCCAAAATTTTGTAAAACCCGATTCCGATGGCTTGGAATTGTACATACCGTATAACGAAGACCCTTATGTTGAGGAAAACGGACAAAAAGTAGTGAAAAATGCTTCTACCAATCCTAATAAAAAATTACCTGAAAAATGGTATATACACACTATCAATGGAGAAGTAAAACTCCCTACTGTAGATTATAACACCGAAGTTGAATTCTAAAAAAGTAAAAACAATGAAAAAAATATATCTATTAGGAGTACTTACTGCTGCTGCTTTATCTGTAGCTTGTACTCGCGACTCTAAGGAGTTAGACATCCTTAAAGAACCTACGCCTACACCTCCCGTAGTTTCTAACCCTCCGGTAGACCTCTCTAAAACTATCGTATCTTTCTCACCCAGTGAAATAAGTGAAAAAGTATTTAGAGACCCCAATACCAAACTCATTGAGGACACCTCTTTCAGCTTTGCGCCTAAGTACTTACAACGTGTATTAGCTACAGGCGAATCGGTAACCCTAAAAATTGAAAAAGAACAAGTGGGGTATGAAAGAAGTCTGCCCGATGGAGCTTACACTGTTGAAAAAGCTGAAATCTCATCAGCTAACGCCAGTGAACAATTTAAGGTAACCCTCAAACCCGAGGCACTTAAAGAAATCGATATCACCAAAGAGTACACCCTCCGCTTTCGTATGAAAATAGCGAGTAAAACACCTCAAGACCTTGCTGTTGAAACCGCTACCGACGATGGCGCTTATCGCATCAAAATCTCTTTTGTAGAAGATAGCTTCCCTAAAGATGGTAATAATTTAGAAGAAGCTGACAGTGCTTCGTCCTCAATTATTGATGATGAAGAATATGAATTTGAGTCTAATTACGCTGAAAACCATTTGAGCAAACTCAAAAATAGCTATAGCAATTGGTGGGTAGATGGTGAAGATAATAGCATTTATCTCATTACCAATTTTACTGATGAAACTGAAGTGAACGGCATAGTGATTTCTCAGCCTTGGAGTGACACAAAAACTCTTGAAGGGGTAGATATTTCAGCCTCTCCCGATGGTACTACCTATTACCCTCAAGGCTCTTACACACGTAGTAGCTACAAGCAAAAAATATACTTGAAGTTCAAAAAACCTATCAAGGTAAAGAAAATTAAATTTACCAATTTCAAAAAACATAACGATAGATATATCGATATCTATAGAGTTCAGTTCTTTTAAACAAAAATAGGTTTGGTTCTTAAAACTTTGTCAAATACCTCAATGCCTCGCGCTATGGTTTTTGGCAAAGTTTTTTTGTACTATATTTTTTACTACTTTTGCGCCTTGATAATTGAAATCAAAAAGTAAAAAACTAATGAACACTACCCACTGGAAAAATCATCTCAACAGCTGCGGATTGCACCGCACTCCCTGTCTATTTATCATTGACTATAAAGGCGAAAACGGAAGGGTATTCCCTCTCTCCCAGCTTCCTAATGATATTGCTTTCTCTTTTGCTGAAGAGAAAAAAACTAATGCAACGCCTATTCCTATAGAAAAATATCCCATCCCTTATCCCGATTTTCAAAAAGCCTTTGATAAGGTACATTCTCACCTTAAAAACGGCGATACCGAGCTTGTAAATCTCACTTTTGCTACCGAAATCTCAGCCGTTTCTCTCAAAGAGGTATATCACAACGCCTCTGCTAAGTACAAATTGCTGTACAAAGATGAGTGGGTGTGCTTTTCGCCCGAAATATTCGTAAAAATAGAAAATAACCTGATAAAAACCTACCCTATGAAGGGGACTATCAGCGCAACAATCCCCGATGCCGAGGCGACACTGCTCAACAACGAAAAGGAAATCGATGAACATCACAAGGTAGTACGTCTATTGTCCGACGATTTGCAAAAAGTAGCTACCAATGTACACACCACCCGCTTCAGATATGTAGATGTGATTAAAAAATCTACGGGCGATCTTTTGCAAACAAGTTCTGAAATCGTCGGTGAACTGACCAACGGTTGGCAAGCACACTTAGGTGATTTGTTGGCGACATTGCTCCCTGCGGGTTCTATTGCAGGTGCACCTAAAGAAAAATCGATTGAGGTCATCGCCGAAGCCGAAAATTATGAGCGCGGTTATTACACAGGCATTGCAGGCGTTTTCGATGGTAATACGGTAGATAGTTGTGTGCTTATACGCTTTATCGAACATATCGGCGATAAGTATTACTACAAAAGTGGTGCAGGCATTACCGCACAAAGCCAACCGCAAAACGAATACAACGAAATTATTGAAAAAATATATATCCCTATTTAATGGAAAACCAACAGTTTATAGAATCAATAAAACTCCTCGATGGTGATATCTATCATTTAGCATATCACCAAGAGCGCGTTTGCCGTACCTTTTCACATTTCTTCCCAAATGAAAAGGTACTTTCGCTGCAGGATAGTATTGCCAAAATTGCCTTACCAGCAAACGGAAAGTACAAAATTCGTATTGTGTATAGCATGGACAACCCTATTGTAGAAATACACCCTTATCACATCAAACCTATCAACACTATCAAATGTGTAAACGCCGATGAATACGATTATTCTTACAAATTTTTAAACCGAGAATTTCTCAACACTTTAAAACAAACTTCTGGTGCCGATGAGGTGATTTTTCTCAAAAACGGCAAAGTTACCGATAGCAGCTATGCTAACATTATCTTTTTCGACGGCAAACAATGGCTTACACCCTCCACTTTTCTTCTCAATGGTACCTGCCGCCAGCGACTCCTCAACGAAGGTAAAATTACCGAAGCCTCTATACACTATACTGATATTCAAAACTTTGAACAAATAGGTTTCATCAATGCGATGCTCGATATGGGAGAGTTTAATTTGCCAATGAGCAAATTAGTAAATTAGTAAATTAGCAAATTTGAAAATTAGCAAATGAGGTTAAGTCTATATTTCTCATTAGAACAATCTTTCTCATAAATACTCACTTTTCCGGATTGTCCCCCTTCGGGAAAGCCAGCGAGTGCTCACAGCTGGGTATGTGCACGGCAATTGCCGAGTAAGTGAGTCGGGGGCTACCCTTCTCATTTATTAAAAATATTTTATAATACATTTCCTATAAAAAATAAATCCACTCCTTATATATCGCTTTTTCTTTTCGTTTTACTACCTCTTGAAGACTAAAAAACGCCATTTTTAACTGTTAAAAAACAAAAATCGTAAAAATAACATAACTAAATAAAATAAACACTTTTAATTTATCTATTTGATTATAAGTGTTATATATGATAATACTCTCCTAAAATATAAATTTTAATAAAAATATTTAATAAAAAACTTGCAATTTTGTTTTTTTTTGTTTTTACTTTGCACCGTCAATAAAAATAATTAGCAAATTAGCCAATTAATCAATTAGTAAATTAGTCAATGATTTATTTACTGATTTCCAAATTTTCAAATTTTCAAATTTAAAAACTATGCAAAGTAAAGTAACTTTGATCAGACATTGGGTAACACTTTTGTTGCTCTGTCTAACTACTTCTCCTTTGTGGGCGCAGACGCTCGATGTTAAAGGAAAAGTAACCGATGCTAACAAAGAACCCTTAATGGGGGCAAGTGTAGTAGTGAAAGGTACTACCCACGGGGTGAGTACTGATATGGACGGGAACTATTCCCTCAACAATGTGCCTCGGGGTGCTACTTTAGAAATTTCCTATATAGGAATGGTTACCCAGAATATTGCTGTTAATGGGCGTTCGCTTATCAATGTACAGATGAAAGATGAAAACCAACAGCTTGAAGAGGTGGTAATTGTAGGCTATGGTACTCAAAAGAAATCGAGTATGACGGCTGCGGTGTCTTCAGTCTCTGCTAAAGAGGTGCAAAAGCAGGTAACTGCCAATGTGGCTTCAGCTCTTCAAGGGCGTACCCCTGGGGTAGAAATCTTGCAACGCGGTGGTATTGCAGGTGCCGAGGTGAATATTGTTGTACGTGGAGCAGGCTCTTTTGGTGCTACTGCACCGCTTTATGTAATCGACGGGGCTATTGCCGATGGACTTGATGCACTCAACCCTTCGGATATCGAATCCATAGAAATACTTAAAGATGGTTCAGCAGCGGCTATCTATGGTTCACGTGCTGCCAATGGGGTTGTGTTGGTTACTACTAAAAATGGTAAAAGTGGTAAAACCATAGTAGAGGTAGATGCTTCTTATTCATACCAAACGCCTTCTAAAATGCTTGATATGATGAATGCTGAGCAATGGCGTACTTTTGCTAATCAAGTGGCTGACAATAGTCCGTCTTACGACCGTGCTCCTCAAAACGTAAACCCTACCGACCCTAATCGCAGTACCGATTGGCAGGATTTATACTACCGCAATGCGCCAATGAGTAGTTTCAATGCGAGTGTATCGGGTGGAGGTGAAAGCTCTACTTTCAACACCAGTTTGGGCTATGTAAGACAAGAGGGAATTATCATCAAATCGGAATATGACAAGTACAATGCACGTATCAACTCTACTTTTAAAAAGGGTAGATTTTCCTTGACAGAGAAACTATCCATTGCCAATACTAAGAAAGTAGCTCCTCCGAGTGTTCGTACGCTCGAAATGCCTACTATTCCTGTAACTGATGAAAATGGACGTTATATTTCTACAGCTGCTTCAAAAGGTTATTCTATTACCAATACTAATATTTCCAATCCTTTAGCAGCTATTTATAAACAAGATGCTTTCACCCGAAACACTAGTGCTACAGGAAGTTTATCAGGAGCTTTTAAACTGATGAAAGGTTTGCAATATAAGCTAAATGTAGCAGGTACTTATGTAAATACCAATACCTATAAACACACTCCTGCTTATAATACCTTCTTTAATCCTGATGGTACTCCTGATGCCAAACTCAATCAAACAGGACGTACTTCATTATCGGAAGGTAGAGCTGAAAACTTTAATTATACTATTGATAATCTGCTCACTTTTAACCGTACTTTTCAAAAGAAACACCATTTCGATGTGCTATTAGGTACCAGCTGGATGCGTGAGTTTTACCGTAAAAACTCTATCAGTTCAGGGGTGAACGATTTAGGAGCCCCTACCGTAAAAACGTATAATGGTGAAGGGGTAGTAGGGTCTAACCAACTTAACAGTGCGTTACTTTCTTTCTTCGGTAGGTTGAATTACGACTACAACAACAAGTATTTGCTATCTTTTAGCTTGCGCCGTGATGAGTCCTCTAAATTTGCCAAAGGGCATCGTATAGGCTATTTCCCTTCAGCTTCAGTAGGTTGGAATATTCATTCAGAACCTTGGTTTGATACCGAACTGCTTAGCAAACTAAAACTGCGTGCCAGTTATGGTGAATTAGGTGCTAACTTTATTGACCCTTATACTTTCTTGAATTTGGCTTATGGTCCTGTACCAGCTATTTTCGGTAGTAGCCGTCAGTATGGTTATGTTACTCGCTTTGCACAACAAGACCTTACGTGGGAAACTTCTATTACCTCCAATGCAGCTATCGAGGTAGGCGTACTCAACAATATGCTCTCCTTCACAGCCGAATACTTTATCAAGCGCAACAACAATTTGTTAGCACCACTCGAGTCATTACCTTCTTCAGGACAAACAATTACGATTAATAAAGGAGCTGTACCTAACTACAATACAGCTTCTGTGGAAAACAAGGGATTGGAGTTTTCTTTGGAATTCAGAAAGAAATCGGATGATTTCACTCTTAACTTCCAAACCAATCTCACTTATATGCAAAATAAAGTGTTGGCATTGGGTGAAGGGGTACAACCTATTCGTGGAGAGTTGATGAGTGCTAAGTTTAACGACCGTCCTACCATTACTAAAGAAGGCTTACCTATCGGTACTTTCTGGGGCTATAAAGTAGTAGGAATTAATGACCAAGGCGATTTTCTTTATCAAGCCAAAGACGGCACTGCTAAGCTGGCTAAGCAGCTAAAAGAAGACGATAAACAAGTAATCGGGAACCCTACTCCTGATTTCACTTTTGGCTATAACCTCAATTTAAATTATAAGAATTGGGATTTCACCGCTTTCTTCCAAGGGGTAGCAGGCAATGAAATTTTCAATGCCGAAAAGTATGATTTGTACTTCAACTATAATAGTAATGCACCTGTAGATGCCTTAAATTCTTGGACTCCTACCAATCGCAATACTAAGTTACCTATTGCCAAAACTGATAACTATAATGGGGGTAATGCTTTACCCAGTACATTCTATATAGAAGATGGCTCGTATTTGCGTCTTAAAAACGTGCAAATAGGCTATACTTTCCCCGAAACATTACTCAAAAAGATAGGAGGCTTACGCTCGTTACGTATTTACGGCAGTGCTCAAAACCTATTTACGCTTACTAACTATTCTCTTTACGACCCTGAGGTAAGTAGCAATGCTTTGTTCAACAAAGGTATTGACGGCTTGGAAGCCAATGCTCCTGCTATCAATGCTCGCGTGTATAATATGGGATTAAAACTCACTTTTTAAACTGAATGCAAAATGAAAAAGAATATATACAAAATTATAGCTGTGAGCTTGCTGTTAGCTACTACAACGGCTTGCGAAAAAACCTTTGACGAATTGGCGAGCAACCCTAACCAACAAGACGTAAATGGATTTTACAATACCCCGCAAAATATCAACAAAGGGGTGATAGGAATCTATGCCTATATCACTACCCCTCGTGCGATGGGTACTGCAGGACGCTTGCAAATCAATCGTGGTGATGAGAGTAGCGACTGCTCCGACTATGGAGAACCTGGTCAGTATTCTGCTAACCTATCCAGCTCTTGGTATACCATTGTGCAACCTTATGCGCTCTTCTATACTGCAGCTTCTCAAGCCTGCCAAATGATAGAAGCAATTCCTAATGTAAACTTTACGAACCAACAGTTGAAAAATGCCTATTTGGGTGAAGCTTATTTTTTAAGGGCTTATACACACTGGTTTTTATTTCTCAACTTTCGCAATATCCCGTTGATGAAAGAATTGCCAAAGTCTGCCAAAGACTACAAACCTCAGGCAACTCCTGAAGAGGCTTGGGATTTTATTATCTCCGACCTCAAACGTGCTAAAGAACTCTTACCTGAAAAAGGTTTTTGGACAGGTGAATCAATAGGGCGCGTTACCAAAGGTTCAGCTATCGCACTGCTCGGTAAAGCCTATTTATACCGCTCAGGCATTGAACGTTATTATGGCAACAGCACTACTACCTATTACAACGAGGCAGCTGCCGAGTTCAACGAGCTTATCCTCAGTGGTAAATATCGCTTGGTAGCCGATTATAACGACAACTTTAAGGTAGCTACCGAAAACAACGATGAGTCTATTTTCGAGCTCCAATTCTTGGGTGATGTAACCAATACGGGCTTCAACCCTGGTTTGTCTAACAGTGGGGTGTGGCGTGACCCTCGTGGCTATTTACCTCCTACCAATAAAAATGCCAGCAGTAGTGTGATTCACGATTGGGTATACAATACCTTTGTCAATTCTAAAGATGCTTCAGGGCATACCGACCCACGTATGTTTGGCACATTGATTTTTGATGATACTAAACCCGAAATTAATGCCCGTACAGGTGATGAAGTACGTATTTTCGACAATAAAACTTTTAGAGAATACTACGGTGCAAAAGGTTTTGGAGTAGCTAAAGCTCAAGCTAATAAATATAAAGCGGCTTGCCGTAAAGGTATTGATTGGACACTTAGTACTCGTAACCCTGGTAATAACTTCTATATGTGGAACGGTAGAGCTAATGGCTTAAACCAAATAGAAATTCGCTATGCCGATGTATTACTAATGTATGCTGAAGCGGTTGTAAATGGAGGAACACAAGGCTCTTTGAGTGCGTTAGACGCTGTAAACCAAGTACGTGCCCGTGTAGGGATGCCTGCCGTAGCATCTGTAGATATGAACGTGATTGAACGCGAACGCATCTTAGAACTTACTCAAGAAGGACATCGCTTTTTTGACCTCTTGCGCTGGGGCAAAGTAGTACAACGCTTCCGCGAATTAGAAGCAAGTGATCCTAATTTCAAACAGTATAACAATTCAGCTTACCTCGGTTTCCAAGAACACAAAAACGAGTGGCTACCGCTACCAGTAGACGAAGTAGAAGGCAACCCTTATATCCAACGTAATAACCCCGGCTGGTAATTAGCAAATTAATATAATGAAAAAAATAATATTTTTACTTTCAATTACTTTATGTATAAAGTCTTTCGGTCAGGTACTTCATAACGGCATTCAGCTACCTGCTGAGTGGCCTCCCCGTTATGAAGAGCCTACTGAGAGAAAAGAAATGCCCGTACCTTATTTGCAGCACAAACCTGCTGTCATTCCTATCAATACGGGCAGACAACTATTTGTAGATGACTTTTTGCTCAGTGAGAACCATTTGCAAAAGGTTTATCATACCCCTACTTACTATGCGGGCAACCCTGTATTGGAACCTGATAGAGAATGGGAGAAAACTACCCAAGGAGCCGTCTATGCCTCTCCTTTCAGCGATGGGGTGTGGTATGACGAGCGTGATGGCAAATATAAAATGTGGTACCTTACTGGGGCTGGATCGCTCCACAAGCAAGACCCTCAAACTTTCTACACCGGTTATGCCGAATCAACCGATGGTAAGCATTGGATAAAGCCCGCAATGGGAGTTTATAGCAATACTAATATTGTAGAAACATCTAACCGTGATGCGGCTACCGTATGGCTCGACCGCAATGAAAAAGACCCTGCCAAACGTTGGAAACTCTTTAATGTAGAACGCCGCCCTTCTGACCGCCGTTGGCAGTTTGTACTCAAATATTCTCCCGATGGTGTGCATTGGAGCAAAGGGGTAGCACAGTCAGGTGATATATACGACCGTTCATCAGCTTTTTATAATCCTTTTACTAAAAAATGGGTGATTAGTATGCGCTACGGTACCCCAGTCTCAAGCCGCTCGCGTGCTTATGTAGAGCACTCTGACCCTGAAGAACTGGTATCGGTAACTCACCGTATACGCAAAGACGATCGCGACAAGCACGTACATTTTTGGTTCACTCCCGACGATAAAGAGTTGCGCCATGAAAAATATCCCGAAGTAGAACCTGGTATCTATAATTTTGATGCGATAGCTTATGAGAGCATCATCCTTGGATTCTATAGTGCGTGGGCTGGACCTGAAAACAAAGTGTGTGAGCAAGATAAGATACAGAAGCGCAATGTGATTTCTCTCGGTTATAGTCGTGATGGTTTTCACTTTGCACGCCCTACCCACCAACCCTCTATGAATGTGAATGAAACTAAAGGAGCGTGGAACTGGGGTAATATGCAGTCAGTAAATGGGGTGCCTATCATTGTAGGTGATTCGCTTTACTTCTATGCCAGCGGTCGCAGACTCAGTGAGGTGTTCTGGGATAGCCATACCTCTACAGGCTTGGCTACTTTGCGCCGTGATGGTTTTGTGTCGCTCAAAGCTGATAAGAAAGAGGCTTTTGCCACTACTGAAAAAGTAAGTTTTGATGGTGAATACCTCTTTGTAAATGCAGCGGTTAAGAAAGGTAAACTATTAGTAGAAGTGTTAGATGAAAATGGTACTCCTATTGCAGGTTTCACTAAAAAGGATTGTATAGTATTGCAAAAAAGTGATGGTACCAAAGCACGCGTACAATGGAAAAACAACGCTACCCTCACAGCACTCAAAGGCAAGCCCGTACGTTTTAAATTCTACCTTACCAATGGTGATCTCTACGCTTTTTGGGTATCTCCTTGGGAAACAGGAGAAAGTAGAGGTTATACCGCTGGCGGTGGCAAAGGTTTAAATCCCTCAGGTATTGATGAACCGTAAAAATTAGCAAATTTGAAAATTAGCAAATGAGCAAATGAACCTCCTAATTCTCATATTGCCCATATAGTTCACACTTTTGCAGCTTGTCCCCCGTTCGGGGACAATTAACAAATCAACAAATGAAAAAAATAATATTTTTACTTTCAATTACT
>NZ_KB291373.1:0-1570 GCF_000318295.1 Capnocytophaga sp. oral taxon 326 str. F0382 | reverse complement strand
AACCTGCTGTCATTCCTATCAATACGGGCAGACAGCTATTTGTAGACGATTTTTTGCTCAGTGAAAATCACTTGCAAAAAGTCTATCACACACCTAACTTTTATGCTCAAAATCCAGTACTCAAAGCTGATAAGCCTTGGGAAAACACTAAGGAAGGTTATCCTTACGCAGCTCCTTTTAGCGATGGAGTGTGGTATGATGAACACGACAACAAGTTTAAAATGTGGTACTTAGCAGGAGCTTCACAAGCAAATGATGCCAAACACGGATTAGCTACTTGCTATGCCGAATCACTTGATGGCAAGCATTGGACGAAACCCTCATTAGATATAGTGCTTGGCACTAACTACGTAGATGTAAACAATCGCGATGCTGCTACCGTATGGCTCGACAAACAGGAAAAAGACCCCGCTAAACGCTTTAAGTTCTTCAATGTAGAGTACAAAGTGATGAATAACATAGAGTACAAAAGCGACTATGCTCAATACCAAATTGTATTGAAATATTCCTCCGATGGTATTCACTGGACTGATAAAGGCGTAGCTCACTCAGGTAGCATTACCGACCGTTGTTCCGCATTCTACAATCCTTTTACCCATCGTTGGGCTATCAGTATGCGCTATTCGGTGCCTAAGGTATCTAACCGTTCGCGCTCTTATTTAGAGCACGCTAATGTAGAAGATGCTGTAAGTCTTGCTCATATGATGAGCCGACAGCTACACGAGAAATACCAAGTATTTTGGTTCACCCCTGATGATAAAGAAAAACGCCACCCCGATTACCCCGAAGTAGACCCTGGTATTTATAATTTTGATGCCATTGCCTATGAGAGTATCATATTGGGCTTTTACAGTCAGTGGCAAGGGCCTGAAAATGGCATTTGCAAAAAAGCGATGATGCCCAAACGCAACGAGGTACAATTAGGTTACAGTCGTGATGGTTTTCACTTTGCTCGCCCTACTCACCAGTCGTTTATGGCAGTGAATCCTACTGAAGGGGCTTGGAATTACGGCAATATGCAGTCGGTGAATGGGGTGCCTATTATTGTAGGCGATTCTCTTTATTTCTATAGTAGTGGTCGTTCTAAGAATGGTATTTGGTGGGATGCTGGTATGAGTACCGGTTTAGCTACCTTGCGCCGTGATGGTTTTGTATCGCTCAAAGCTGATAAGAAAGAGGCTTTTGCTACTACCGAAAAAGTAAGTTTTGATGGTGAATACCTCTTTGTAAATGCAGCGGTTAAGAAAGGTAAACTATTAGTAGAAGTGTTAGATGAAAATGGTACTCCTATTGCAGGTTTCACTAAAAAGGATTGTATAGTATTGCAAAAAAGTGATGGTACCAAAGCACGCGTACAATGGAAAAACAACGCTACCCTCACAGCACTCAAAGGCAAGCCCGTACGTTTTAAATTCTACCTTACCAATGGTGAACTCTACGCTTTCTGGGTATCTCCTTGGGAAACAGGTGAAAGCCGAGGTTACACCGCCGGTGGAGGCAAAGGCTTAAACCCCTCAGGTATTGATGAACCGTAAGAATTAGCAAATTTGAAAATTAGCAAATGAGCAAA
>NZ_KB291372.1:0-1684 GCF_000318295.1 Capnocytophaga sp. oral taxon 326 str. F0382 | reverse complement strand
TAAATCAATGTTCTGTTATATCGAACTGACGTTAACTTAATAAAGAGGTTGTACAAAAAGTTTTATCAGTGTGGGCGTTTGCAGCACATAATCAGCTATCGCTGGCTTTCCTACATAACACACTCTAAAAATGATTGATTATCAGAATAATACACTTTGCCAAAGTTTTAGACTTTGGCAAAGTGTAGCGATGCAAATACGATTTTGCAACTTATTGGACAGTCTCTTTGTGAGGTTATTAGTTCTTCACATTGAAGGCTTTTTCTTTAGGATAGTAGGCTACTGAACCTAAAGATTCTTCGATGCGGAGCAATTGGTTGTACTTCGCCATACGGTCGGAACGTGAAGCAGAACCAGTTTTGATTTGTCCGGTGTTCAAAGCTACAGCCAAGTCGGCAATAGTATTGTCTTCAGTTTCACCTGAACGGTGAGACATTACGGCAGTATAACCTGCGCGGTTAGCCATATCTACGGCTGCGATAGTTTCAGACAAAGTACCGATTTGGTTTACTTTGATAAGGATAGAGTTTGCAATACCTTTGGCAATACCTCTTTCAAGGATAGATACGTTAGTAACGAACAAGTCGTCACCTACTAATTGAACGCGGTCACCGATTTTATCAGTAAGGAGTTTCCATCCGTCCCAGTCGTTTTGATCCATACCGTCTTCGATAGAGATGATAGGGTATTTAGCTACCAATTCAGCCAAGTAGTCAGCTTGTTCAGCTGAAGTACGTACTTTACCTTTAGCGCCTTCAAAAATAGTATAGTCGTATTTACCATCTTTGTAGAACTCAGAAGAAGCACAGTCTAAGGCGATTTTGATATCTTCACCCCATTTGTAACCAGCTTTGTTTACAGCTTCTTTGATAGAATCGAGTGCATCTTCGATGTCTTTGAAGTTAGGGGCAAAGCCACCTTCATCACCTACAGCAGTACCGAGACCTTTGTCGTGTAATACTTTTTTAAGGTTGTGGAATACTTCTGAACCCATTTGGATAGCGTGTGAAAAATCCTTAGCGTTCACAGGCATAATCATAAACTCTTGGAAAGCGATAGGTGCATCGGAGTGAGCACCAGCGTTGATGATGTTCATCATAGGTACAGGCAAAGTGTGAGCACTTACCCCACCTACATAGCGATACAAAGGCAAACCGAGTTCTTCGGCAGCAGCGCGAGCAACCGCTAATGATACGCCAAGAATAGCGTTAGCTCCTAATTTAGATTTGTTAGGAGTACCGTCGAGCTCGATCATTGTTTTGTCGATAAGGTTTTGTTCGAAAACGTCCATACCTACGATTTCTTCAGCGATGATATCGTTTACATTGGCAACGGCTTTAAGTACGCCTTTACCCATATAATCTTTACCGCCGTCGCGCAATTCAACAGCTTCGTATTCACCTGTTGAAGCTCCTGAAGGAACAGCAGCTCTACCAAGGAAACCATTTTCAGTTTCTACATCTACTTCTACGGTTGGATTTCCTCTTGAATCCAAAATCTGACGTGCGTGCACGCTTACAATAATACTCATATATTTTGTTATTTAATTATTTACGAATTTAATTAGAAAATTAGTGAATTTTAATTAGAAAATTAGTCAATGTGATAATTAGCAAATTTTGCAACGCAAAAGCTACTTGTTAATTTAACGTGAGTTCAGCATAAGTAATTATTTAACAATCAG
>NZ_KB291371.1:0-22236 GCF_000318295.1 Capnocytophaga sp. oral taxon 326 str. F0382 | reverse complement strand
TAAAAGTTTAAACTAAACTTTTTGGACAGCCTCAGTTTTTTATTTTAGTTTGTTCAGACCATTCTACGACCATAACAGAGCTTCCTTTTCTCGTTCTGCTAATACAAGTGTTTCCATAAAAAACTTTTTTATTTAATGGTAAAGGTACAAAATAATTATTGTATCATTTCCCAAAGTTTGTCTTTGAGTTGTTGGATGCCTTTGCCTGCTACTGATGAGATGAACAAGAAAGGTGTATTGCCCACTCCTGCGGCTACTTCTTGACGAATGGCTTCAGTGAGCTCGTCGTCGAGCATATCTGCTTTTGAAATGGCTATGAGGCGGTCTTTATCTAATAGTTCAGGGTTGTATTCTTTGAGTTCGTTGAGTAGGATATGGTATTCGGCTACTATATCGGGGCTATCGGCAGGAATGAGGAATAACAATACCGAGTTGCGCTCTATATGTCGCAAGAAGTAATGCCCTAAACCTTTGCCCTCGGCAGCACCCTCTATAATCCCAGGGATATCGGCTACTACAAACGATTGGTAATCGCGGTTTTGCACAATACCTAAGTTGGGTTTGAGGGTTGTGAATGGATAGTCACCTATTTTTGGCTTAGCAGAAGTAATTACCGATAGCAATGTAGATTTGCCCGCATTGGGGAAGCCTACAAAACCTACATCAGCTAATACTTTTAACTCTAAAAGCAACTCGCGTTCTTCACCAGGGAGACCTGGCTGGGCGTAGCGTGGGGTTTGGTTAGTAGCTGTGCGGAAATGCCAGTTACCTAATCCACCTTTGCCACCGCGCAAAGCGATGACCTCTTGTCCGTCTTCAGTAATTTCAAAGAGTACTTCTTCGGTTTCAGCATCTTTAACAATGGTTCCTAAGGGGACTTCTAAAGTGATATCTTTACCGTCGGCACCAAAACTGCGATTAGCACCTCCTGCTTCACCGTGTTCGGCGCGGAAGTGCTGTTGGAACTTGAAGTGTATGAGTGTCCAAAGGTGTTTATTGCCACGCAAGATGATATGCCCTCCGCGACCGCCATCGCCTCCATCAGGACCTCCTTTGGGTACGAATTTTTCGCGGTGTAGGTGCATAGAGCCGGCGCCTCCTTTGCCAGAGGCGGCGTATATCTTTACGTAGTCGGTGAAATTGCCTTCGGTCATTGTAGATTATTCAGCTTTGAGTTTATCGATAGTGTCGGAGAGGCGGGTGGTAATTTCTTCGATAGTACCAATACCATTGATAGGGTGGTATTTGCCTTGTACTTGATAGAAAGCGATAAGGGGGGCAGTTTTTTCGTTGTATTCGGTAAAACGGTTGCGAATTTTTTCTTCGTCTTGGTCATCGGTGCGACCGCTCACTTTACCGCGTTCCAACAATCGTTTGATGAGCACCTCGTCATCAGCTTCTAAGGCGAGGGTGCCGTGAATGCGCATTCCTTTAGAAGTTAAGAAAGTGTCGAGTGCTTCGGCTTGTGCGATGGTACGAGGGAATCCGTCGAAAATAAAACCTTCGGCATTAGGGTTCTTTTCAACTTCCTCTTGTAGCATTTGTATGGTTACTTCATCGGGTACGAGGTCGCCTTTATCCATATACGATTGGGCGAGTTTGCCAAGTTTTGTTTGGTTTTTAATATTATAGCGGAAAATATCTCCGGTAGAGATGTGTACTAAGTTGTATTTGTCTTTCAAGAATGCGGCTTGGGTGCCTTTGCCAGCCCCTGGTTTGCCGAAAAGTACTAAATTTGTCATCGTTAATGAAGTGTTTAATTGATATACTTGGGGTAGGTTGCGCCCTATCTCATCGAAATCTAAGCCGTATCCTACGATAAAGCGGTTAGGGATAGGTTTGCCAACATAGTCTATTTTGAGGTCTTTTTTATAGGCATCGGGTTTGAAGAAAAGGGTAGCGATGCGGAAAGATTTTACCTTTTGGTTTTCAAACAGTCGGTAAATTTCTTCTAAGGTATTACCAGTGTCGATAATATCCTCCAAAATTACTACATCGCGACCTTCTACAGGGGTAGAAAGTCCGATGAGTTGGTGTATTTTGCCAGTGGACTGGGTGCCCTCATAAGACGCCATTTTCACGAAAGATATTTCACATTCGCCTTTGTAGTGTCTTACAAAATCGGCGGCAAACATAAAAGAGCCGTTGAGCACGGCAATGAATACGGGACACGACTCTTGTAGGTCTTGATAGACCTCGCTTGCCATACGTTCGGCAATTTGGTTGAGCTGCTCGGCTGAGACGTAGGGCTCAAAGGTTTTATCGTGTATTTTAATCAGTTCCATCGTTTAGGTGTTATGTTTAGTCGTTAGGATGTTAGTTGTTATAGATTTGAGATGTGTTTGTGTGCTTTAGGAATTTCTTCTTCCTCATCCTCAATAGCTCTTTCACGCAAGAAGCGATACTCTTCAATAGGGAGGACAGCTAATATATCATTGCCTTGAAAATCTTTTATGTATTGTACGGCTGAGTCCATAACAAACTATTTAAATTATTGAAAGAAAGTGCAAAGGTAATCATTTTTAATAAATGCACAATAATTGTGCCTAATAATTGTAGGGACAGCAATTTCACCGATAAATCTTATCAGCAATAAAATAGGTGTCTGTTAGCTTTTGTCAATTTTCTTTAATAAAGAATTATCATACATCTCTCATACTGTTAAATATATTTTTACTAATTTTGTCGCTATAATCTGAGTTATCACCTATATCTTTTTTTATAAAGAAAATGAAATAACATCATAATGAAGAATCATATCAAATATTTAGTATTAGCATTGCTTTTGTTGGGTTGCAAAAACTACAAGAGCCTTACAACGCAAATAGATAAAAATAAAGCGATACCTTACAATCAGTATTCGCAAGAATTTCAAGCGTGGGAAGCTACGAAAAATATAAAGTTAGAAGAAGCTTACCAAATACATTTAGGTTATGCTGCCAAAAATCAAGATAAGATAAAACTTAAATCGGCAAAAGGACACCCATTATACTATGTTTATGATGATTATTATATATTTTCAACGGTAACATATATTCATAAAATCGGTATTTTTAATTGTACGGGCATTTGGGTCAATGCAAATACGGGAGAAGTTAATTATGTTGAAGTTGATAAAAACCAAAATTTTCATACAGACCCGAATATTTGGCTAACGTCCTATAATGACAATAAGTTGTAGCACAACGAGGAATAAAAAACTTTGATCACTTGGTAGGGGAAATAAAACATTATAATGAAAATTTGTATGAATTATTTAATATTATAAGATCTCAATTTTCGTTTGATAAATTCACAAACTATTTCTTTTTGACTATTAAAAATGATTGTTATAATTACTGGAGCTTCACACACAGGTAAGACTTTTTTAGCTCAAAAACTATTAGAAAAATATAAATACCCATATCTATCAATAGATCACTTAAAAATGGGATTAATTCGCAGTGGTTATACTAAACTTACCTTAGAAAATGATAAAGCACTTACAGATTATATGTGGCCTATTATTCGTGAAATGATTAAAACAGTCATAGAAAACAAACAAAATCTTATCATTGAAGGAGTATATATTCCTTTTGACTGGGAGAAAGATTTTACAAAAAAATATCTCGAGGATATTAAATGTTATTGTCTTGTAATGAGTGAAAACTATATTAAAACCCACTTTGATGATATAAAGAAATATGCAAATGCCATAGAAAAGCGTTTAGATGATGATTGGTGTACAATGGAAAGTGTTTTAGATGATAATGCACAGTTTTTGGCCCTTGCAAAGAAACACAACACTAATTTTATACTGATTGATGATAGATATAAGGTAAATATCGAGCTATGATGAACTATAAAATTTTTGTTTTGGAGAGACTTAGAGAGGCAGAGAAACGGTATAGTTATTTGCTAATGGTGCGACGGGCGACTAACAACAAGTAGCTGAGGGCGCCTACTCCTATGCATATTGCCATTGCAAATACCATTGGGCGCTCAGAGGTGATGGCGAAAAGCGAGAGCACTGCTCCTACTACCGAACCGATACCAAAACGCAACATCCCTGTGAGTGAATTGGCGGTACCTGCTACTTCGGGGTACATATCCAAAATGGCGGCATTGGCACTGCTGGACACTACCGATACTAAACCTACAAACATTGAAACTCCTGCTACGGTAGCCCATAATCCCAAATGGAAAATACCGCATATCACCAGCCACGCTCCTGCAATGAGTTGGATAGTAAGCCCTAACCGCAAGGATTTTTCTACACCTATTCTGGTGACGCATTTGCCGTTGAGCGAGGTTGCCGTCATCATTACAATTACATTGAGAAGGAAAAAATATCCAAAGTGTTGAGGGGCTACCCCAAAGAGTTTGGTGTACACAATAGAGCCCGTGGTGATAAAGCAAAACATTCCTGAATAGGAAAGCGAATTGCAGAAAATATACCCCAATACCTTTTTGTTGCTGAGGAGCTTGCCGTAAATGCGCAAGGTGTTGCCTATTTTCAAAGGTGCGCGCTTGAGTTTAGGAAGCGTTTCTGGGATTTTATAACTCACTAAGAGCGCCGCCAAGAGTCCTAAAACCATCAGCACGTAGAAGATGATATGCCAATGAAACCAGTCGGTGAGGTGACCGCCCAGTACGGGGGCGATGAGAGGGGCAATCATCGTGACAATCATAATCATCGACATTTGGCGGGCAAACTCATTTTTGGCGAAAAGGTCGCGCAAGAGCGCACCCGTAACTACCGCCGGCGATGCTCCAAAAAAGCCTTGCACAAAGCGCAGTATATAAAAATGATGGATATGGTGAATTTGCGTAATCACTAATGACACCAATGCTGAGGTGATAATCCCGATGAGAATGATAGGTTTGCGCCCATAACTATCGGATAGAGGTCCCCAAAAGAGTTGCCCAAAAGCAAAACCAAGAGTAAAGAGCGCTAAGGTTTGAGAAATCATCTCTTCGGATACGTTCAAATCATTAGCAATCTTCACAAAAGCAGGGAGGTACATATCGATAGCCAGCGGGGTGAGCATCGATAGGAGTCCCATAATGAGGATAAACAGTAGGTCGGGTTTTGAGTCTTTGAGTTCTTCAGGTTCTAACACTATTTTTTAGGGTCTTTAATACGTTCTATTTCCTTTATAATTTCTTGGTAGTGTAGATGGTTAATAGATGAAGCAGGTTCTTTGGCAAGAGCTTGTTTGGCGAAAGCCTCAATCATATCTAAATGTTGCAAGGCAAAGAGACGCACATCGGATACTTGCTGTATGCTCGCAGCTTTGCTGTTTTTAGCGTCGGCAGGCGCATTGATGAGCCTATCGATTTGAGAGAGGTACAAGCGTTCGATACCACGGCGATAAGTGTTTTGGCGCGCATCGGGGTTGTTGAGGGGTTTCCATACTGCTTTGAATACATCTTGCAGATATTCGTTTAGCGGATAAGGATTTTTGGAGGTGAGCGATTGGTTATAAAGGTTGTAGAGGGTTTGCTCTCCTAAAAGTACACTCAGGGTAAGGTTTTGCATACTGATGATGTTCTTATCGGGGGTTGCTCCTGTTTTTTCTACTATTTCCTGAGGATATAACCACAAAGGCGCTTCAAAAAGTTCTTTATCTAAATAGTTAATAGCTTCTTTTACCTTCTCTTTGGGTACTTCTTTATAGACTTCTTTCTCACCGATGATGCCCACATATCTATTGCCAATGTGTTTGAGCACGTGCTTCAAATAGCGGAAATACTGCATATAGGCAGCGGTTTGCATTTCGTTGAGGTATTCGTATTTATCGTTGTTTTGCTTTGTCCATTCAGGGAGATGTTGCACGATATAGCGGAGATTTTTCAATCCGTAAGTATTGGCTTTCATCACGTTATCCGAAAGGTCTTCAGTTTGTGCACGAGGGTCTTCATCTTTGCCTTCCCCTCCGAACCACAATCGCGGATTGGCTTTGAGTTTTTGGGTAACCATTTCCGCAAGCGCCTCTTGTTCAGCATACTCGTCTTTGTATTTCTTGCCGTAATAGCGATATCCCCATTCAATTGCCCATTTGTCGTAGATACCTATGCGCGGATAGAGTCCTTTGCTACTGATATTGTCTCCGGGCTGTGCCACATAGTTAAAACGCGCATAGTCCATAATAGAAGCGGTATGACCATTGGCTTCAACCCATTTTTTGTCGCGGAGCTTTTCGACAGGCGTTTGACTGCTGGCGCCCATATTGTGGCGCAAACCTAAGCAGTGACCTATTTCGTGAGAGGAGACAAAGCGCACGAGGTCGCCCATTAGTTCCTCGTTGAACTCCATAGTACGAGAGCGTTTATCGACAGCAACTACCTGAATCATATACCACTGATTGAGGAGTTTCATCACGTTGTGATACCAGCCCACGTGGCATTCTATAATTTCACCACTGCGAGGGTCGGCGATGTTAGGACCGTAGGCGTTACTTTTTTCGGAAGGGAGGTAGCGAATTACGTTGAAGCGGGCATCTTCTAAGCTCATAGAAGGGTCGTTAGGCCAAGGTTTTGCGACAATAGCCTCTTTGAATCCCGCTTGTTCGAAAGCTACATTCCAATCGTTTACACCTAAAATGAGGTATTTTTGCCATTGTTTAGGCGTAGCAGGGTCGATATAGAACACGATTTGCTTTTTGGGGCGTACCAACTGACCGCTAAGATATTTTTTGACGTCTTCTTTGCGAGGTTCTAAGCGGAAACGGTGGATATAATATTCAGTTTCGGTGCGTTGTTGCTGGTCGCTGAACTTGATGTATCGGGTAGCGAAAAAGCCCACACAAGGGTCGAAGAGACGTTTTTGCATAGGTGTTTTTGGCAGGAGCACCATAGAGATATTCAGTTCTAAGGTAATAGCCCCCACCTTGTTTGCCGACGGAATGGTACTGGGTGAAGCGTTGAACGTTTTGAGAGTATTGACCTCTACGTTGATAGGATAAGGACGTATATCGTCTACAAAAGAACGATCGGTAGCGATAGCGCCTATTTTCATTTGGGTTTTTGCATTCAATGAAAAAGAGGTAACGCTGTTGTCTTGCTTGAAGAAATCGGTGATGTCGATGAGTTGTGCTTTGGTTTTGGGGTTGCGCCCGATAACGGTGAACGATGCTACCACAGGGTTGGCACTCGAATTGGCTACTGCTACCGAGATATTATCGTCGGTACCGGCTTCTTGCAGATTGAGGAAAGAGCGCAAGAGGAGTGTTTTATCGCCTTTCTGCTCGAAATAGACGGTTTGTTCATTCACTTTTTCGCCTGCATAGAGTCCGAAGTTATGAGGAGCCGCTTTGAGTCGCGTTACGCATAGCAAATAGCGATTGAGGAGGGAATCGGGGACTTCAAAGTACCATTTCTCTTCAATTTTGCGAATCGTAAAGAGTCCGTTGCGCTCTATACCCTTTTTTTTGATGAGTTTAGCGTACTCTTCGGCGCGCTTTTGCTCAGGAGTCTTTTCAGGTTTTTCAGTAGTATCGGTTTTGGTTGCCGCTTTGGTAATAGTGTCTTTCACTGTGGGGGTTTGCTGAGCGAAAACATAGGAGCTCATTCCCAATAGTAGTGTATATAATATATATTTCTTCATATCTTTATAAAATCAATCTAATTTTATTTCTTCACCTTCGTATTCCTTTCCGTTGTACTTTAGGTATTTTATTTCTACTCGTTTTTCAGAGATTTCATCCTTACAGTCGCTATCACTAACTTTTGTTGTAAAGGTAACTCTATTTTTGATATTGAAATAGCCATTAGTTTTTTCGGTTTCCATTATGAACATAGAATCAAATATGTATTCATAGCCTTCGCAGTAATTAAAGTCACCTCTTGAAGCACTAAGTATGTAATTGTTCAATACCTTTTTGAGTGTTTTTCCTTTCGGCAGAAATAAACTAAAATATTCTTCACCAGCAGGGTTAGGTCGGCTTTGGTTATGAGTAAACACACGAATACCAAAAGCGCGTTCACCTTCTGAAAGGATAAACTTTGCGGTATCAATAGCAATGCCATTTATTACAAAAGCATCGGAGACCCATTCACTTAAACCTTTATAAAAACAGCTTATTTTTTGTTCTTTTATATTGAAAAGAACGATGTAAGCATCAATCCAACCATCGTCTTCAGTTCCATTTTTGACGGGGAAGACCATTACCATTGTATTATTGTCATAAGGCAATATTCTCTCGTTGTATAAGTCGGTATCTATTTTTGATTTAGGTATAGAAAGGGCTTTTATCACCTTTTCAAAAACTTTAGGGTCTTTTTGAGCTTTGAGGCTAAAAGCACAACAAGTACATAGAAAAAAGGTTAGAAAATATTTCATTTTTTTGATATTATAGTCAGACAAAAATAGATTGCGTTTTAGAGGGCGTTTAACATACCTCATTCGTCATTCATCATTAGCAATTCTGCTACATCATAGACTTTTATTTGGGCTTCTTTTTCTTTGGTTTTTACGCCATCGGTCATCATCGTATTGCAAAACGGACAAGCGGTGGCGATGATATCGGGACGCACGTCGAGGGCTTGCTCGGTGCGCAATACATTGATTTCTTTATCTCCTTTTTCCGATTCTTTGAAGAGCTGTGCGCCTCCTGCTCCACAACACATTGCGCGGGCTTTGCACTTTTTCATCTCTACCAAATCGGCTTCTAAGGAGGTGAGCAGTTCGCGGGGGGCGTTGTACACTTTGTTGGCTCTGCCAAGGTAGCAGGGGTCGTGAAAAGTGATGCGCTTGCCTTTGAAGGTGCCACTTTCTATAGTGAGTCTGCCCTCATCAATAAGGGTTTTGAGTAACTCAGTGTGGTGCATTACTTCGTAATTCCCGCCCAGCGCAGGGTATTCGTTTTTGATAGTGTTGAAACAGTGCGGACAGGTGGTTACTATTTTGGTTACCTGATAGTTGTTGAGCACCTCGATATTCATCATTGCCTGCATTTGGAAGAGGAACTCGTTGCCTGCGCGCTTGGCAGGGTCGCCAGTGCAACTCTCTTCGGTGCCGAGTACGGCAAAGCGCACCCCTGCTTTTTGCAAGAGGTGGGCAAAGGCTCTGATGATGCGTTTAGCTCTGTCGTCAAAACTACCAGCACAGCCTACCCAGAAGAGTACTTCGGGGGTTTCGCCACGAGCTGAGAGTTCTGCCATTGTTGGAATCATAATAATCTAATTTGAAAATTAGCAAATTCGGAAATTAGCAAATTTGGTAATTTGGCACGAGCTACAAAGCTCGCGCCAGCAAAATGCTGTAGGTTATTTTACGATTTCTAAATCGCCATCTACAAAACCTACGGCTATATGTTGTACGTTAAAAAGTTTGATACTGTTTTCGGCTACTATTTCTTTAAGGATTTCGGTAATCATCGAGAGGGCTTGTTCCCAATGTACTTCTTCAGGGATTTCTTCTAAAGGTAAAAAGCAGTCATCGGGCACAAAATCATCATCGCAAGCCCAATCGGGGTCTTCATCATCATACCAAGAAGAGCCTATAAGTTCCAATTCGTAAGGTTCGGAGATGTTGAAATTCAGTGCGACAATATCATTAGGTAAGGTTTCTTGACGATCAATTCCAAGTAACCATTTTTTAATCTTGTTTTTAACGGTTTCTTTCATTTTAAAATAATTTGTTGATTTGGCACGAGCTACAAGCTCGCGCTAGCTAAGGTTATTAGAGATTTATAGGACGAGTCAGACAAGTCAGACAAGTCGGACAGAATAGGCACGAGCTACAAGCTCGCGCCAGCTAAGAGGAGTTACAAACTCGCGCCAGCTAAAGCTACAAGCTCGCGCTAGCGAACTAATCGTTAAACACTTCTACGGTTTCTTCTTTGAGGACAAAATCGGTGAATTTGCCTTTGTAGCGAGTGGCTTTTACGATGTGATTGTCTATCCAATGATAGTTGCCTCCACGAGGTTTGCCAAAGATAATCCCGTGATACTTAAAGCCGTGCTTTTTCAGCCATTGCTCGGTAACTTCGCGGTGTGCTTCGGTACGTGAGGTGAAAAAGTAAATCACGTGACCTTCGTCATACCATTTGTTTACTTGTGCTAAGGCATCGGGGAATACTTCGGCAGTTGCCATACGCTCGGGTTCTTCGTTAGGGATGTCCTCGCCTACGGTACCATCAATATCGATGAGGTAGTTTTTCACTCCCTCGGGCAATATGGGATTTTTATTGCCTTGAGCATCTTCTTTTAGGGTGAATTTTTCAGTCATAATATTTGAATTAGCAAATTAGCAAATTAGCAAATTGTTAAGGAATCCATTTTTTTTCGAAGTTAGGTTTACGCTTTTCGAGGAAGGCATCGCGTCCTTCTTTGGCTTCATCGGTCATATACGCTAAACGGGTGGCTTCACCAGCGAATACTTGTTGCCCTACCATACCGTCATCGGTGAGGTTCATAGCGAATTTCAGCATTTTGATAGAAGTAGGCGATTTAGCCATTATCTCTTGCGCCCACTCAAAAGCGGTGACTTCGAGCTCGTCGTGAGGGACTACGGCATTTACCATTCCCATCTCGAAAGCCTCTTGCGCTGAATAATTGCGCCCTAAGAAGAAGATTTCGCGGGCTTTCTTCTGTCCGACCATTTTGGCGAGATAAGCCGACCCATAACCGGCATCAAAACTGGTTACATCGGCATCGGTTTGTTTGAAGATTGCGTGTTCTTTGCTCGCGAGGGTAAGGTCGCACACTACGTGCAATGAGTGTCCGCCACCCACTGCCCAACCGGGTACTACTGCTATCACCACCTTGGGCATAAAGCGAATAAGGCGTTGCACTTCGAGGATGTTGAGGCGGTGGTAACCATCGTCGTCTACATACCCCTGATGACCACGTGCTTTTTGGTCGCCACCACTGCAAAAACTCCATACGCCATCTTTAGGTGAAGGTCCTTCGGCAGAGAGTAATACGGCGCCTATGTTGATGTCTTCATAAGCATCTTTGAAGGCATCGAGGAGTTCAGAAGTGGTTTTAGGGCGAAAAGCGTTGCGTACTTCAGGACGATTGAAGGCGATACGCGCTACGCCATCGCATTTTTTATACGTAATATCTTCGTATTCTTTTACGGTTATCCAATTCATATAAGTGAAAAGTGAAAAATGAAAAGTGAAAAATTATTTAGGGGGCAAAGGTAGTAATAATTTGTCAATTAGCCAATTTGTAGATTGTCAATTATTTTGTACCTTTGTCCAAAAATAAGAAGTATTATGAACTCAATTGTATTACAAGCAACGATTAATGAAGCCGATTATCCTATTTTTTTAGGTTTGTTTGAGAAGTTCAAGGTAAAAACCGTTCTTTTAAAGAAAAAAGTGGGGAAGAAGACTTATCCCATTGAAACAGCGATTCCTAATGAAGAAACGCACGCTGCTTTTATGGAAGTAAAGGAAAAGGGACACCTTATGAAGGGATATACTGATGTTAGAGAACTTTTTAAAGATATAAATAATGAATAGCTGTAGTTTTGATGATGAAAAAGTGATTGATTATCAGATTCATAGACTTTGTTAAAGTTTTAGGACTTTGACAAAGTGTAGCGACCCTCCGCTGGCGTGAGCTTACAGTTTGTGCCCAATTCAAAATTCAAAATTCACCTGAAAAATTATATCTTAAACCCTTTCAAAGACTTCTGTTGCTTACCCTGTGAGTCGAAATTCTCAGGAGAGAGCCATTGCTCAAGGGCGCGTTTGTTAGCTTCCCATTCCTTATCTATCATAGCAAACCAAGCGGTGTCGCGCGAACGCCCTTTGTAAACCACTGCCTGCCTAAATGTACCCTCATATACAAAGCCCAAGCGCTCCGCAGCACGACGCGAAGGTGCATTAAGGCTGTCACACTTCCATTCGTAACGCCTGTATTGAAGGACTTCAAACACATATTTTGCCAACAAATACTGCGCCTCTGTAGCCATACGCGTACGCTGCAAAGCCGGCGAATAGTTCACCCACCCCACTTCTATCACTCTGTTTTTAGGGTCTATACGCATTAGAGCGAGCGTACCTACTGCTTTTCGCGTTTGCTTATCTACAATCGTCAGGAAATAAGGGTCGGTAGAGGCTTCCTGCTTGGTGAGTAAAGCGTGTAACTCCTCTTTGTTCTTTGCAGGAGCTATGGATAAATAAGTCCAATCGGGCATTACGGCATTGGCTTCCAAATAGAAATCACTCAAATCGTCTAAATGTTTGGCTACCGAAAGAGGTTCCAACAGACAATAATTTCCCTCTAAAAGGGTTATATGAGGGGTTTCTCCTACTGAAAAATTAGGTAATGCCTCCCCTATGGGTTGATTGTACTGGTTTGTGTTCATTGTATATTTTTAGATAATCGGTTGATACGCCAAGCATTTGTCTACTACTTCCTCGACAGTGGGGTCGTAGGAGGAAATATCCATAGTGCGGGCGTTATAATTTTCGGGATAGAAGAATAGCGAACTGCCCTCGGGGTGAGGTACATTGCGATCGAAGCGCTCCATTAGCTCCTCTTGGCGATCGTCATCGTCTTCTTCTATGATTTGATTCCCTAATTGTATGAGTTCTTCTCGGGTCATTAGGTAAAAAATAAGTTTTTATACTATTTAGAGGCAAGGGTTCTCAGTGCCTTTTTTACAATATACTTGGTTTCCTTGGTAGGACTTTCGCGTTCCCAACGCTCACAAAGGGCTGTTACAAAATCGGGGCGGGTTTTGCTGGCATCATTCAGCCAGTTCCCTACACTATCTTGCACATACTTTGCTTTATCGGACTTCAATTTGTCTAATATAGGCAAATACAGTTCAGGCTTTTCTTTCAAGGCTTCTATATGAGCGCACCAAACACCGCGTGGGCGCAAGGCTTCTGTACTAAATCTACGGATATTCTCATCTTCGCTTTCTGCCCAATGAGAAAGAAAAGCAATCGAAAAATCTAAATGCTCGCTCATTTCGGGGCGTAATGCCATCCAAATAATCTCACGAACGCCAAAATGACTATCGGCTACCAAAGGTTTTAGATTGTGTAGCTTATCTTCTAAAGGGGTGTCGGTATGCAAAGCTACCAAATAGCAAGCATAACAGCGCACAGAATCGGATAAATGCGTGCTGATTTGCTTAAACAAAGGCTCATAGAGGTCCGTATTTGCATATTTTTCGTATAACAATGCCCCTACGAGCCTAATCGTATTCATTGTAGAAGGTTTCTTTTGCTGATTAATTTGGCTAACCAACTCTTCAATGATATTTTTATCCATCCCCAAAGCAGGAAAAACAGATTTCACCAGCAGAGAATGGTCTACAGCTAGCCATTCGGTAAGGTTTACCGTTTCTATACGCCCCGCATTTAATAGTGAAAGCACTTCGGAAGGTATATCTACTGCCTTTTGAGCCCCTTTTCTGTTTTTGATTTCTTCGGTCATAAAATTAATTTGTCAATTAGTCAATTAGAAAATTAGCAAATTCTATGGTGTGATAGTAACGATTTTTCCCTCACGGCGCACTACAATCTTTTGATTATTCTTGCGTTTTTGGGCAATCATTCGCTCATAAGCAAGAGATAAACCTTTTAAAAGTTTCTCTTCTAATATATCTTTTTTAACTTCTTTCTTTTTCATAGCTGTTTTTCATTTGATTATAGAGGTCTGTATTATAAATTATTTCTTTCTCTCCTTTGTATTTCTTTGCAATAGGAGTACGTTCTCCCTCTGAATTATCAAATATATAACAAATATCTACCATATCGATATAGATAGTAAAGAGATTGGCAATCCCGTTATAATATCTTCTTTCAATGGTTTCTAAGGGAATATTATGCCCTCCTTCAGCAACGCGCTGGGCGACCCGCTTTTTAGCTATATTGGGTGAGTCTAACCAAAAAAACAATAGGGTAACTTCATAGCCATTGGCTTGCGCCCATTCTATTTTTTGCTTATAGCTTTTAGTAGCCAAAGTAGTTTCAAAGGCAAAAGTTTCTCCTTTTTGCAATAGTTCGTCCATACGAGCAAGCATTATTCTACCGGCTTGCATAGCTACGCTTTCGGGCTGGAAAGGCGATAGCCCCTTGGCGATCTCGTCGGCATTGATAAACTCTTTACAGTCGAGAACTTCGGGCAAAATGGTAAAGGAAGCAGTGGTTTTTCCCGCGCCATTACAACCTGCTATGATATAGAGGTGTTTCTTATTACTCATCTGTCATCTCATAAAACCAATTTAAAAAAGGGTCATCGGTTGCTTCGTCGTCCATACTATGAGGGGTTACCACTTCTAATCCTATTGCGGGGATAGTGGTATGAAACGTATTTTGCACCCACTCTTGGTATTGTGTATTGGGGTGGACGAACATTTCGTTCTTATCACTGTTAGGGGGGAGTGGATAATACTCGTCCCAACAAATTTCATCATAGCCAATGGCTAAAAGACGCAAGAAATCCAAGGCGTTTTTCACCAATATACAGGTCATCATAGAGCCTGAACCCGACCCGATATGCACGATTTGGGTATGCCCTTCATCGTCGAGCCACAAGGCACATTCCGAACCATCTCCTCCGCTCTGTGCAAAGGAAAGCAAACGCTGTGCTGTTTCCTCCTTATGTTTCCCGAAAGAAATCTCTAACAGCTCTTCACGTTCTGAGGGTTTTGCTACATAAAACGAAATATCAGTACCACCTTCACGTTCGTCTTCTTTCCAGCTCTCTCTTAGCTTATCTTGTGGATATAGATAGCCATAACGCACGCCATCTCTGTCCTCATAATAACCATTGTCCTCTATCCACTGATAGAGTTGGCGGAGTTCCTCAGGGATTTGCATTCCCTCAGGGAGGACATTTTCTAATTGTTGTAATAAAATATTTTTCATTTTTCTTTACGATTCATACATCATTGCATCATACCAACCTTCAAAATCATCATTTAAGCCACTATCCTCTGAGCTCATTGGTACAAAAATATCTATTCCTTTTGCACGAATAGATACTTTATTGAAATTCAATTGCTTTTTTACCACTTCCCAGTTGCCTGCCTCTTCAACCGTATTCACACAACGGACTATTTGGGTTGTTCCTCTGTAGTCCAACCACAAAGCTACCATAGAACCATTGTATATATTTTCGGCTATTTGCAAAAAACGCTGAGCAGCATCGTCGGCATTCTTACCAAAAGAAATGGTTAAGAGTTCTTTACGAAAGTTTTCTTCTTCCATATAAAAGGCAATATCGATATCTACGTTTACGTCATCTAGGTATGTATTCCTAAAAGGATTTTTAGGATACAGATATCCGTAACGTACACCATCGTCTCTGTCCTCATAATACCCATTATCTTCTATCCACTGATAGAGTTGGCGGAGTTCTTCAGGGATTTGCATTCCTGCGGGAAGTGCGTTTTCTAATTGTTGCAATAAGATGTTGGGCATAATCAAGACTATTTCTTAGTTCCTCTTTTAGGTTTTTCAAGTGTTTTTATTTCATTACCTAAAACGGTAATTACTTGATTGTTAGAAATAGGTCGCAAATCTATTTTTGGTGAATATTCGTTTACTATTTTTTGAGTAGCTTCCTTATATGGAAAGTTTAAATAATGAGGCAAAAAGTAAAAATCTACCAAATGTAAGCCTGAATAATCAGTGAGTTCAGGAACTTTTTTGGTCTCGTCCATATCGCTAACAAATTCAATAGTAGGAGAGGCAATGATAGAACCTGCTGAAGTGCCTATGTACAACTTTCCATTATTAATTTGTTCTATAAGTAGCTTGTCAGCTCCTTTCTTTTTTAGTTCTTGCATTAGGTAGAATGTATTCCCTCCAGAGATAAAAATATAATCATTTCGCTCTAATGCTTGGGCTATATCTTCGGTAGTAGCGGTAGAAATTTCTAATTCTTCTATGATAAGCCCTAATTTTTCAAAGGCTTTTCTATCATCATCTACATAAAAACGCACTTTTTCTACCAAACTTGCTGTTGGGATAAATACGATTTTCTTTCCATTTACCGGTTCTCCTGCAAAATCTTCAAACAATTTGGCTACTGAACTGAACGATGAGGTTAAAAATAATCTTTTCATTTGTAATAATAATTGCTGTTATTGGACGGTGGAGGCACGAGCTACAAGCTCGCGCCAGCGAGGGCTGTTACTGGAGGAGTCGGACTTTATAAAAATATGTAACCTAACTATTGTTTGGCAAAGTCCTCTAAAAACTGCCTATATAATGGTACACTTCTCTCAATCCATTCGGTTGTACTGTTCAGCTCGATGCCATAATAAGCAAAAAACGGGCGGTAATCGGCGTGAATGTATTCGAACGTGAGTTCAAAAGGATGTAACAATTCCTTAAGGGTGTATTTATATTTTTCGTTATGCGCATATTCACGCTCATCAATACCTGCCGAAATGGCGAGTGTTACCTTTTTGCCACCTACTTTATAACCGCTTTTGCTTCCGTAAGCCCAGCCATAGGTAAGGACTTCATCTTGCCATTTTTTCAAAAGAGGTGGCGAGCTAAACCAATAGAGCGGAAACTGAAATACAATGTGGTCGTACTGCTCTATCAGTTGTTGTTCCTTCCTGACATCGATATGTTCGTCGGGATATGCTTTGTACAACTGGTGTATGGTATATTGCTCCGGGTATTTCTCGAGCTCCTCAATCCAACGTTTGTTGATGAGAGAATCCTCTATATGAGGGTGTGTTACTATAATGAGTGTCTTCATTCGATACGAGCCGCACGGGCAATTAATGATTTAATTAAATTGTTAATATATTCAAATTGCTTAATCAATTTACGAATAATCAAAAGTGAATAGCACGATACGGCTTACGGGCTCGTAAAGCATAATGATACCATCTATATGCCCCTTACACCAATCATAACTTGCTGTATCTGCAATAAAGTAAAATGGATTTCCTTGGTATGAAATCTTAATCCAGTCAGGAGAGGGTTGTCTCTCATACTCTAATTGCATATCGAAAGCCTTTGGATACTCACCATCATCAATAGAGCCTTGCCAATTTCCACTCCATATATCTCCACCCAAATTGTTCAAATAATTTACTCTATTGGGTTTGCCTTGATATTCGGGATAATTAGTATCTACTAAGGTACCGTATTTTATTATGTTTTTCTTGCTTTGCTCATAGGACTCCACCATTTCTTGAAGTTCTTTCTCTTCTTTAGAATCGAAATCCCAGTTATGATATTTAGTTCTTTCAAAAAATCCTTCGTTTCCTAAGAACTCAAACTTGTTATCATCGGTGAGTTTGAACGTTACCCAGTTAGGGGCAGTGTATTCATTGTGATATTTGGTAGTGTTTCCCCCCATATATCCTATATTCGCCTCAAAAGGGCATAACATATACACCTTTTGTCCCGCCCAATCGGGGTTGATTTCTGCCAAATCGATACTCATCAGGGGCAGAAAATGATTTTTGAGCCACGGTTGCTCTTTTACAAAAATGTCTTCTGCCTTGGGGAACGCCTGCAAATGGTCGTTCAGTTCTTGAATGTTTTCTCTTGATTGCATAATGTTTTTATATTGTTATCCCAATTTCTTGGCATCGGCTAAAAACTGTGCTAAGCCGCTATCGGTAAGGGGATGTTTGAGGAGGCCGGTGATAGCCGAAAGAGGTGCGGTAATCACATCAGCACCTATTTTAGCACATTCGAGAATGTGCATTGTGTGGCGTACAGAGGCTGCAAGGATTTGTGTCTCAAAGTTATAGTTGTCGTAGATGAGGCGTATTTCTTCGATGAGAGAAAGTCCGTCGGCAGAGATATCATCAAGTCTGCCAATGAAAGGCGATACATAAGTAGCACCTGCTTTGGCTGCCAAAAGCGCTTGACCTGCTGAGAATACGAGAGTGCAGTTGGTGCGAATGCCCTTATCGGTGAAGTATTTAATAGCTTTGATACCGTCTTTAATCATCGGTACTTTTACTACGATTTGAGGGTGAAGGGCAGCGAGTTCTTCGCCTTCGCGCACAATGCCTTCGAAATCAGTGGCAATCACTTCGGCAGAGACATCGCCTTCTACAATCGTACAGATGTCGGTGTAATGTTTGAGGATCGCGGCTTTGCCGGTGATGCCTTCTTTAGCCATTAGAGACGGATTGGTGGTTACGCCGTCTAACACGCCCAAGTCTTGGGCTTCTTGAATTTGCGATAGATTCGCTGTGTCGATAAAAAATTTCATAAGACAATTAATAATTAACGATTAATAATTAACAATTAACAAGTTGTGATGTTATCAGGTCAAGAAAACGAATTATATTTAACTTTGGCAAAGAGAGTGTTACAAATTGACAAATTAGATAGCTTTGCTGTAAAAGTCTCCCACAAAGCCAGCGAGGGCTCACAGCTGGGTATGTGAATACGAATTTTATTTTATATTATCTCACGAATTTTCACCTGAGGTGAATTATCTTGTGAATATATTATGATATAAATATAATTCTAAAAGTTAGTAATCAATTTTGGCAAACTCTTAAACTTTGCAAAAGTTTACATAAGCCCCCGTTCCCCCGAAGGGGGACAATCTGCAAAAGAGATTGTATAGAGGATAGTTCTAAAAACAAGTTATAATTAAGCAAAAATAAATAAGTAAATTCAACAAAATTTAGCAAAGTGGGTGTTGCAAATTGGCAAATTTGCTAATTACCTAATTTGCTAATTTAATGAGTAGTGTTTCATCAGCATTTTCTCGTAGCGCTTGCTCGGTAAGAGTCGTTTGAGGACAATGGAGAATTTCTGTAAGAAACTGCCTTGTTTATAATGCACTTTAGGATGTTTGATATTGATGACTTTCAGTATTTTATCTGCCATTTCTTTGGGGTCGCCACCGCTATCAACGTGCTCATTCATCAGCTGGAGTTGCTTGGCATAGACTTCGGCATACGGAGAGTTTTCGTTTACGGGGGTATGGTAACGGCGAGAGGCAATGTCGGTGGCGTAATCACCTGGGGAAATGGTGGTTACCTCGATGCCAAACTGCTTTACTTCCATACGCAAGGCTTCACTCATCAAAAGAAGCGCACCTTTGCTGGCGGAATAAGCTCCGCGGAAGGGCAAGCCCATATAACCTGCAATAGAGGCTATGTTGATGATGCGTCCGCTACCTTGTGCGCGCATAGTGGGGAGTACTTGCTGGATAACTGCTATAGCGCCGTAGAGATTGGTAGCAAAAACGTTGTGTAGTTGCTCGGCAGGGAGTTCTTCTACCGCTCCTGTGATGCCCACGCCTGCATTGTTGATGAGTATATCGATACGACCTACTTCGGTGAGGATTTGCTGTACCGCTTCTTTGATAGAAGTTTCGTTGCGCACATCCATTGGCAAAAGACGGAAAGGCAGGTTTTTGCCTTCTACATTGCGCGCTGTACCATAGACCAAAA
This sequence comes from Capnocytophaga sp. oral taxon 326 str. F0382, assembly GCF_000318295.1. Classification (NCBI taxonomy): domain Bacteria; kingdom Pseudomonadati; phylum Bacteroidota; class Flavobacteriia; order Flavobacteriales; family Flavobacteriaceae; genus Capnocytophaga; species Capnocytophaga sp. oral taxon 326. The sequence goes on along the minus strand of NZ_KB291371.1, from coordinate 2,885 downwards.
AGCCTTTGGAAGCGAGGAGCAAGGCAGTTTCTTTGCCTATACCCGAAGTGGCGCCGGTAATGAGAACGGTTTTGTTCATTGTTTAGGGAACAGGTTTTAGGGTTTTAATATGGCGACAAAGGTAGTAGTAAATTAGCAAATTAGCAAATTGTTAATTGCGAATTACTTCATCTTCTTCTAAACTTTCAAAAGGTACATTTTCATATTGGTTGAACACTTTTAGTGTATCGGGAGTAGTAGAAAGGAAATCATATCCGCCAAGAGAGGGTTCCTCTATCCCCAACCAATGGGCATAGCCTTTGAGAAAATGAAAAGCCGATTTGTTTACCTTTATTACCTTATGCTCGCTGTCATCGCTGTTGAGCAAAGCAAAAGGAATGCGGTAGACAGCCTTGTTAGGGTGCGTATCGCCGTGAGTGAGAGTGGCAAAAAATGAAGAAGAGCGATCTTTAGTCATTAGTCCGTGATCGGCGAAGTAGAGCATAGAGAAGGGGAGGTGTTGTGCCTCTAAGAGTTTGTAAACACTTTGTAAGAACGCATCGGTCTGTTCAATGGTTTGCAGGTAGGCAGAGAAGTTGCGGTTGTAGTAATCGTAGTGGATAGCGTGCTCTAAGCGTTCGGGGAAATACGTGTGTGAGCCCATAATATGCACTACAAATAGGCGCGGACGTGTTCTTTTTTCGGCTAAAAAGCGTTGTAGCACAGGTAGTAAAGCACTGTCATAGATATTCATAGATGAATAGTCGCCTTTTTTGGTGAAAACCTTGTGGTCGCACAAAGAGGCTATTTTGGCAATAGGCGTATCCCACTCGCCTACTGACCCTTGATTAGAAATCCAATAGGTGCCAAAACCAGCAGCTTTTGCCAAAGAGATGAGATTATCGGCATAAGCGAAATCACCGTCCTTTTGCTTTAAGAACATTCGCAAGAGTGCTGTGGTGGTGTTAGGGGCAGTAGCTGTATAACCATCAATAAGGGTGCCCTTAGCAGATTTTAAAAAAGAGGAGTTTTCTACAGGGAATCCATAAGCCGACATATAGTCCTTGCGTACACTCTCGCCTATTACCAGCACATAGTTAGCGTACTTGGGGTTAACGCTCACTACTTGCCACGAGGGAGTGCCCTCGATACTCTGGTTGAGATCAGCGCGCAACTGCTTGTAGTATTGCACGTTGTGGTATATAGAAGCGTAGAAAGCTATAGGCGCTGTACGCGTGTTTTGCCATTGGAAACTGCCTTCTTCTTTTATTTTTGCCCAAGGGCGGTAGAGGGTAAGAAGCACGCCTACTACAGCCATTCCCAAAATAATAAACTTTTGATTGCGGCTGCGAGGATAGGTTTTCTTTTTGCCTATATAAAGAATATATCCGCCAAATACTAAAGTAAGCACCGATACCCCATAAGCATAGAAAGGCAATTGCTGCATAAACTCTTTAGACTCTTGAAAATCGGTTTCAAAGAAAGCGCCAATCATTGTGGCAGGGGGGTGACCAAACCATATAATTTGAGGTAAGAAGAGTACGCAGGTGATAAGTACAAAACCAAAAACGAGGGCAAATAGCCAATAGTTCAGTCGCCTGAGAGCCAAGAACAGCAAGAAAGTAGCCAACATACCATAGACCGCCAAGTTCATATCCAAGGCAAAAGGAATGGCAACAGAGAAAAGGAGTAGGAGGAGTTCAAAAAGGTATTTTTTCATTAAAAATTAGCATTTAGCCATTGACATAACGATGGCAAAGGTAATAATAATTTGGGATTTACACTTCGGGATATAGGATTATTTTGTATATTTGCGCGTTCTTAAGAAATCTACATTTGCTATATGCAGAAAAATTACTTGATACTTGCCCATAAAAATCCGCAGCAACTCACTCGAATGATAAAGGCTTTAGATAATGGTAACTCTAAGTTTTTTATTCACTTAGATGCTAAAACTCCTATAGAGCCTTTTACAGCACAGTTACAAGATGAACATATTATATTTATACCTGAAAGAGTGCGTTGTATATGGGGGGATTTTTCGATTGTGCTTGCTACTATTCACTTGATGGAAGCTGCTGCCAAAGCGCAGAGCAAAGGTTTTTTTATTTTGATGAGTGGGCAGGATTACCCCATTAAACCTATTGCTCAGTTAGATGCTTTTCTAGAAGAAAACGCTCATTGTGATTTTATAGATTATCTTCCCTTAGAGCAGAAGTGGAAGCCCAAAATGGTAAAGGATAAGTTAGCTCACTATCATATTCTTCACTCCGAAACAAGAGGCGATAGCAATTGTTATGCTCCTTTCTCGTGTAGTTCTTTATTTCAAAAAGGCAGGACACTATGGCATTTGCTCAAAGGTAGGCTTTCCTTACAAAACTTTAAAAAATTATGCCAGCTCCCTCAACGAGAAGCCCCTTTTGCTCAACAGTACGCAGGTAGTCAGTTTTGGGCATTTTCTGAAAATACTTTCTACGATGTACTCTCTTATATACAGAAACATCGCAAAGAATTGGAATTGTATTACCAATACACCTCTTCTCCAGACGAAGTGTATTTTCATTCAATATTGTTGAATTTGAAGGAAGAGGGTAGAAAGATTATTCTTAAAAACCAGCTTACTTATGTAAATTACTTTAGGAAAAACAATATTTTCCTAACAGAGGATTTTGAGAAGCTCACCTCTGCTAAAGAGCAGTTTTTTGCACGGAAGTTTGATATGGAGATAGATGCTATTATTTTAGATAGATTAGATAAACTAGAAATCAACAAATAACTTTTACCTTTGTTTATGCAGAAAAATTACCTGATACTTGCCCATAGAAATCCTGAACAACTTTGCCGAATGATAAAGGCTTTAGACGATGGTAATTCTAAGTTTTTTATTCACTTAGATGCTAAAACTC
>NZ_KB291369.1:0-1789 GCF_000318295.1 Capnocytophaga sp. oral taxon 326 str. F0382 | reverse complement strand
AGGTGAAAAAGTAGTACTATCTTTAGAAAAAGAAATTAATTTATCTGATGAAACAACTCTGTATATTAATAATTTATTTAAAGGAGCTAGGGAAAGAGCAATAGCTAAATTTGGTAAGGAAGCAGAAGAACTTATCTATTTCAAATTTAATAAAGACGGAGGTGCTGTTGCTGAAATTATAGACCACTATGGAGCAGAAGGACTAAAAGCTCTTAAAAAAGCAAATAAAATAGATGATGTAGCAAATGAATTAATAAAAGGAAAAATAGCTTACAGACATATAGGTTCTAATGCTAATTATTTAGAGCAATTAAAATCTTCAGGTATTATTCCAGAACAAATAGGGCAAGGACAAACATATTTCTCATTAGATAAAATAGATGATCCCCTAATCGCTATTGATAAAATGCAGTTAAATGCAAAATATACAGACGCTGTTTGGCGTGCAGAGTTTGATGCTAACCAGCTAATAAATAAGACTCATATTCCAAAAGCAAAATGGAACAATGCTGAATATATGGAAGTTTTAACAAGGAGCTATCCAAATTTTGGAAAAGGAGGAGCAACGCAATTTATAACACAATCTCAAATAAAGTTGAAAAGATTAATTAACTTAAAAACAGGTGAAATAATCAATTTTAAATAACACTATGCTATGAAACGTTCAAAAATAATAGAGATAATAATTGATAATATTTGTTATGATCCCTCTGCCTATAATCCTAAATGGAGATGGAATGCCTTCTCTAAAAATATCAAAGCTGAATATCAAAAAATTTTGCCAATTCTCAAATACTGGGAAGAAAAAAACTATATTTCTATAATAAATGATGATGAATATATATTTATGTTATTTCCCGAAAATTTACCCGCAAGAGATGTTCTATTATTAGAAAGTTTATCTTATGAAAACAAAAGCAATAATCGATAATTTTCTATATAAAATAGAATTGTTTTATAGGAATTTTGGGAATGAATGGTCTATTAATGATTTTGCTGAAGATAAAAATCAAAAAAATGTAATAAAAGAGTTTTTACCTTTTTTAGAAAGCAAAGGAATTATTGAAATTGTATCTGAAGAAAAGTTTAAAATTATAGACTTACCTTCTAATAGATTATGACTCTTTCATAAATTATTAAAAACGTGAGGAAAATAATAATATTTAAAGAAATATGAAGCGTAAAAATCTTATCAAATTATTAGTAGACACTATTTACCGTGATAATATTTATTTAATAACTCCAATAATAGATTGGGATTTAATGGATATAGTGAATAAACATTTCAGAGATAATTATAACAAAGTGCTACCTGTTTTATTGAAGTGGCAAGAAAAAGAATATATTTCATTGATAAATGATGATAATGTTATTTTTATTTTTTATCCTGAAAAATTACCTTTAAAAGAAGATTTGTTAGCAGAGAGTATTCTATAAAATATTAATGTTTTTATTTTTAAGTTGAAGTCGTGTTGTTTTTCTAAAAATATTTATAATACATTCAATTAGTAAAAAATGTACTAAGGTGAAGAATAGTTCTTGTTTTATCATACTAATTTCATTTCTATTACTTTTACTTTCATTTAGTAAGCATAGAAAAACCCTAAAAAATATGCCCCTGAAAACATTGAGCATATAGATATGAAGTTTGAAAAAGGTTTAGATGATATCTGTGCCAACTGCCGTTATGACGTGAAGTTTAGGGAAGGACAAAAACCTTTATATGAGGAATTTAAAAGCTATAACAGCGAAACGTGGAGTAAAATAGCTAATGATAAAGGGTTTATCA
>NZ_KB291368.1:0-1577 GCF_000318295.1 Capnocytophaga sp. oral taxon 326 str. F0382 | reverse complement strand
AACCTACTACTCTGAGGTCTTCCTTGAATAAACAGTATTTTTTGTGGTTATCATACTTCCCCATTGGTTTGGGTGGGGGATTTTATGCTTAGAAAAGACCCAAGAAACACCGAAGCACCTCATATCAACATATAGAGCCCCAAAAAGACATCTCAACATATAAAATTTTCTCACAAGGAAAAACGCTGCGGAATTGAGGTATAACAATAATAAGAGAAAAGAAAATCAACTATATCTCATAAAATATTCCATTTTTATTAATCCTAAAAGTCTTCCACTTTTTCCTTTTCACAGTAGCATCTTGATACTTGTATAAAGTAATAAGATAATCACTGCTAATTGTAAAATCAATAATTTCATTACCATCCATATGCCCAATGGTTAATGATGATTTAATTCTATTACTCTCAACTATCACTAGATCATAAGTTTCAATATCTGTTTCAGTATTACATAGTATTATGACTTGCTCAGAATTTATAGGTGGTAGATACAAATACTCATTATATGAATACTCCATTCCAAAATATCTCTTCACCAATTTAGATAAATTATCCTTAGGGTTATAAGTATAAGTAGGATAAACTCTATTAACTTTATCCGTATTCCCAGAGTTATAGTAATCATTAAAATCAAAAGGTAGCTTGCAATAATTTATATCATTCTGCCTTATAAGCTTTCCATCTGAATTTATATGAAGGCATCTTGTAATATAGTCATTATATAAGTCTTTATTATATTGCAAGAGTATTCCATCATCAGGGTCATTCGTGATATCAATCAGACTCTGTTCATGAGTATTTAATTTTATCCAACCGACTGTATTTATGGAATTTACTCCCGAATCTTCTACGTACAACTCTATTGTAAAAATTTCATCATCTTTCTCCGTGACTTTTGCTTTTAAGTGGGTTTTAAAAGGATTCTCAAAGTTCACAGACGACACAATTAACTCTCTTAACTTATCATCACAACTTTTAAAGCTATCAACTCTTTCAATTTTTCTATTTGAAGTAGATGTCTTAATTTGCTGCTTTTGAGATGCCGTATTACAAGAAAAATAAAGCAGACAAGTGATAAGAAAGAATACTATTTTTTTCATATTTATTTATTGTTTTTTATTTTGGTAACGAATTTTGCTTTTATGCCATTCAATGATTGTCTATATATTTTTTGAGCATTGGGATCACAAGAATACCATCTTGCATAATTCCCATTATGTCGTATGATATATTCTGCTTTGTATATCATACCTGCCTCTACAGATGGAAGTTTTACAAATTGCTTTGGTCGATTTTTTACTTGAAGATTCCCTCCGTGTTCACTCATCCCTTTACCCTCATAGGCCCCATATAATCCTATTGGTTTATATTGAGGATGCGATTCAAAGAAAGCTTTATCCCATCCATAATATGGTGCATCTCCATGTGCTTCCATTCCTCCTGTACCACATTTTTTGTATTGTCCTGATGTAAAATGAGATGTTTCTAAGCGGTACATTTTTTCGATAATAGTTGCAATATTTTCTCCATATTTATCATAGACCTTAATTCCGCAGCATAAATTCTTGTGAGAAC
>NZ_KB291367.1:0-1973 GCF_000318295.1 Capnocytophaga sp. oral taxon 326 str. F0382 | reverse complement strand
GGCTAAAACCTACAAAATAGAGTTTTTAGGAACTCTCGGTAAATGTTGTTCTGGACAGATTCAAGAAATACGTATCGACGGCGTAAAAAACAACGATTTTATCTTAATAAAATAACCCTTAACCCCTCTGGCAGTAACCCCTGCCAGAGGCCTTTACTTTTTTTTCTATGCGCTACCTTATATTCTTATTTACATTTGTAATGTTCTCTTGCTCCAAAGAAGCGATTGAGCCCGAAAACTATACTCTACACATTCAAAACCGCTATTTTGAAGCGGTAACCGTTTCGGTAGGCGAACACTTTTCTGAAAAGCTATCACCCAATACTGTTTCTAAGGTATTTACTTTGCCTAAAGGTACTTATAAAGTAGTAGCTATCACGGCTTCACGCCTACGCTTGGAAAGCACAGTACAAATACAAGGTAGTAAAAGTGAACTCACAATCGATATTTGCCCAAAAGGAAAAATTAGTATTGTTCATTAATTTTTGTATCAGTTTAATATATTAAAGTTATGATTTACAATTGTTCTTCCAGCTTGTCCCCCTTCGGGGGAACGGGGGCTTTCGCTGACTTTGTGCAAGACTAAAAAATAAACTATGCGTTATTACTCTTTGCTTCTTATTGGCTTGGGGTTACTTTCTTGCCAAAAAGATAGCCCAACTCCTGAGCCTTTACCTCCTCACGAAATCACACTCGTGTATATGGTTGCTGATAACGACCTCGCCCCTTATGCCTTAAAAGACCTCAACGAAATAGAACGCGGGTTTGTGCCTAACGGAAGAGACAAACTCTTGGTGTATATCGATAGTAATACTTCTACCGCTTTGCCTTCACACCCTGTACTTTTAGAAATTGTACACGATACCACCGAGATAATAGCCTCTAAAATCATCGCTTCTTACCCCGAACAAAATTCAACTGATAAAACCGTAATGAGCAATGTGTTGAGAGATGCTTTGAGCTATTACAAAGGCGACAATCGTTATAAAGGACTTGTGCTTTGGTCGCACGGCAATGCTTGGTTGCCGGAAGGTTATCATATAGAAACCGAAAACAAATCAGGAGTGGAGGTGAAATCGTTTGGAAAAGATATGAGTCCGCGAGAGGAGGCTATGGAGCTTCCTGACCTTGCGGAAGTTTTAGGCCCTTATCGTTTTGATTATATCCTTTTCGACGCTTGCTTTATGGGGTCGGTAGAGGTGCTCTATGAATTACGACATTCTGCCCGTTATTTTATTGCTTCGCCTGCCGAAATTCTTGCCGATGGTTTTCCTTATCACCACCTATTGCCTTACCTTATAGGGAAATTACAATTAGAAAAAGCAACCGAAGCTTACTACAACTATTACAATGCTTTGGAGGGCGCACGACAGTCGGCTACCGTTACTTTGGTAGATAGTGAGCAGTTGGAAGCATTAGCTTCTTTCTGCAAACAACTCAACACTTCTGAGTTGTCTTTAGCCCATTTGCAACAATACAGTAGGAATAACGAAAAGTATTTGTTTGACCTCAAACAAGTGCTTTTGGAGAGCAAAGCTACTGTGGCTATGGAACCTATTTGGCAAAAGCTTTGTAAAATTGAAAGACACACACCGAGATTTGCTAATATTGCGCTGACACATTGCAATGGGCTGAGTGTTTATTTGTTTGGCAAGAATGAAACGCTGAATAACTATTACAAACAATTGTCGTGGTATAGAGCTACAAGGTTTCATTTCTCGTATAAATAGCTTATAATTTTCTAATTCTCAAATTTGCTAATTTGCTAATTATTTTCTACCTTTGTCGCGTAATCCTAAAAACTAACCTTATATGAAAAAACATCTGTTTATTTTAACCATTGCAGGACTCTTCTTTTCCTGCTAACGCGAAGAGGCTAATGCCCTGTTCGCAACCAACACCGATATTTCAGTTTTAGAAATCATATTATCAAACATTTACTAATCTAAATAATATGAAAAAAACAACTTTAA
>NZ_KB291366.1:0-2544 GCF_000318295.1 Capnocytophaga sp. oral taxon 326 str. F0382 | reverse complement strand
AATCCTCTTTGTATGAGCTAATTACATTATTTTTGTAGTTTTGCTTTTTATTCGTAATTTTGACAAAAAAGACGGTATTTTCAAAAAATTCTGCCAACAAGCTAATAAAAAGAAAGATAACTTTGATGTGTTGTATAACAACTTTATAGACGATTTATTACAAAATCCTATAACACTGTCAACACCAACCCAGAAAAAGCCTTTTACCTTAGAAGCTAATAGTAAAAACTCTTGTGTGGCTATTCCTCAAACAGAAGTTGGTACACGTCTATCAATCACCAAAGAAATGATAGCAGCTTATCTTTACAATGGTGTGATAAGAGATTGGAAACCTTATTTAGTATCGGTAGCAGAGTATTTCAAAAATACTTATAATTTCAAACCCGAAAAAATAGGAAATGATAAAAACTACGTTTTTGTAATCGACGAAATCAACAGAGGCGAAATCTCTAAAATTTTCGGAGAGCTCTTTTTTAGTATCGACCCTACTTACAGAGGTGTAAAAGGAGCCGTCAAAACTCAATATGCGAATATGCAAGGTGATGACGAGTCTTTCTACGTGCCCGAAAACGTCTATATCATCGGCTGTATGAATGATATCGACCGAAGTGTCGAAAGTTTTGATTTTGCTATGCGCCGCCGCTTCACTTGGATAGAAGTTACTGCCGAAGAAAGCGCTATAAATATGGGACTGACTGAACCAATAACAAAAGCTATGAAAAAACTCAATGAGGCTATCGAAAATATAGCAGGCTTCAGCAGTGCCTACCATATAGGGGGTGCTTATTTTCTTGATACTGATGGCAATTGTATTCAAGATGAAGAATTAGAAAATGTATGGGACTATCACATAGAACCTTTACTAAAGGAATATTTACGTGGTATGCCTAATGGAAAAGACGAGTTAGAAAAATTAAAAAATGCTTTCTTTGGTAATGAGGATAACGGACAATAATTATAAGGGAAAAGAGCTTAATTCTCAGTATATAGCGCACCTAACCCCTATTGCCAATCATAGTATAACACACTTACTGAGTGAAAATCCTAATTTGTTAGTTTTCCCTCAGTCTTTGGAAAAATATCTCAACAAACCTATTTTCAATATTGAAGGAGACAAGTTGTACACTAACAACATAATGGGATTTGTAGGGCGTAACACAAGTAAGGTTACTATCACTTCCCGTTTTGCAGAAGATGATAAGAATGATTTCTTTTTGCACTATATGTTGCAAAAAGTATTAGCTACTAACATCTTTAATTTTGAACAGAGCCCTAACAACGAAGAAACTATTTGGGATTTTTGGCTCTACTTATTTCCTTTTTGCTTAAAAAAAGCTTATGCACAGGGGCTTTATAAAGCTTACCAACGCAAGCAATATAATGATACAAATGTAAAATGAACTATAGATGTGAAACCTCATCTACTTAAAAACCACCTTTTGCAGGCAAAATAGCTTATACAACCAAAGAACATAGCTACAATAATCCTCTATCGCAACTCATCCGCCATACTATTGAGTACCTAAGAACACATCCTATAGGCAATGCCTTGCTGAATACAGATGCCGAAATGCGCACTATGGTTAGCCAATTTGTTTTTCACACTCAAAACACCTATAACAAAAATGCTCGGCGTAAAGTGATAATGGCAAATGCCAAGCCCTTTGTACATCCTTATTTTACAGAGTATGCTCCTCTGCAAAAAATATGTTTGAACATCCTAAACCACGAAAAACTGACATTCGGCGAAGAAAAAGATAAAATACACGGACTCCTTTTTGACGGTGCTTGGCTGTGGGAAGAATACCTAAATACTTTTTTAAACGAAGGTTTTGAACATCCTGAAAATCTCAAAGGCAATGGAAGAGAATACCTTTTTAAAAAAGGAAAACAACCTATCTACCCCGATTTTATCAGCAGAAGTGGCTCTCCAAAACTTGTAGGAGATGCTAAATATATACCTTTGGATAGGCACAAATTTTACGAGGACGATTCAGAAAAAGCGACGAGCATCTACTACAAAACGATTACGTATATGTACCGTTTTGAAACAAATAGAGGTTTTCTACTTTATCCTTGTAGCAAAATAGATAGCGACGAACCATTTTTTTCTGAAGAACTCTATATAGACGGGAATGCCGAAAATAAAATTTTAGAAAAAATAGGATTGCATATTCCTCAAGAAACTGAGAGCTTCCAAGAATTCACAATGAGAATAGGTAATAATGAACAAGCCCTAAAAGAACACCTTTCCAAAAATCATTACCTCAACCCCAGCCCCATATAACAAAACATTAACTCCCAACAACATATCACAATATACTCACAAAACAATCCACCGTCAGGTGAAAATTCGTGAGATAATCTAATCCCAACTACTCTATACAATCCCCTTTTCGTGTCAATTCGTGTTCACATACCCAGCTGCGCCAACTCGCTGGCTTTGTGGGAGTCTCTCCATCATTCTCATCCCTCCCATTACTCCCATCCCCCGCCCGTACGGCTCACACCTCCCCCCCCTCCCATTATTCCCACCCCTCCCAT
>NZ_KB291365.1:0-866 GCF_000318295.1 Capnocytophaga sp. oral taxon 326 str. F0382 | reverse complement strand
TTTTCAGCACTAACAATGTTATTCTGTACCGAGATTTTTGCCCAACAAGAATCTCAATATACTCAGTATATGTATAATACGATGCTCTTTAACCCTGCTTATACAGGGTCACGTGAAGTGGGGAGTCTCTTTGGAATGTTTCGTACTCAATGGGTAGGTATCAGTGGAGCACCTACCAATGGGAGCATCAGTTATCACCAACCAATGGAACGCTTGCGCAATATAGGCTTGGGCGGGAGTATCTTCCGCGAAAGTATAGGACCTCAAACCCAAACCGATTTGGCGATAGATGTATCGTATACCCTAAACTTTGAAAATTCTAAGTTAGCCTTTGGTATCAATGGATCAGCAAGTATATTTCAAATAGATTATAACGAACTGCGCAAACAAGATAATTCTGATCCCAGTCTTGAGGGCACAGAGAGCGTATTTTCACCTAACATAGGGGCTGGAGTTTATTGGTATACCGATAAATACTACATAGGTTTTTCAGTGCCTAATATGCTCGAAACAACTCATTATAATAACAGTTCAGTATCAGTGTTGAAAAATTCACAACACCTATATTTGATAGGAGGTTATGTATTTGATCTTACTGAGAATACAAAATTCAAACCCGCTGTACTATCAAAAGTATCCTTTGGAGCTCCTTTGCAGTTAGATTTCTCAGCAAACTTTATGTTCAACGAAAAATTTGTGATAGGAGGGGCTTATCGCTGGTCGGCAGCGGTGAGTGTAATGGCAGGTTTTCAAATCAACGACCGTTGGTTTGCAGGGTATGGATATGATTTTGAAACTACCGAATTGCGCAAATACAACTCAGGTTCACACGAAATCTTCTTGCGTTATGAATTGGTAAAAACCTA
>NZ_KB291364.1:3482-31027 GCF_000318295.1 Capnocytophaga sp. oral taxon 326 str. F0382 | reverse complement strand
GTTTAAACTAAACTTTTTGGACAGCCTCTTTTTAATTTTATATCAATTTCATTTTCTTTGCTTTATCCATCATAAAGGCTTTAGCTGCCTCATACTCATTGGGGATTTTACCTTCTAAAATTGCTTCTTTTATCGCTTCTTTTAGTACCCCTACAGGTCGCGAAGGAAGTAAATTGAAGGTTTGCATTATTTCTTCACCACTCACCGGAGGTTGAAAATTTCGAATGTGATCTTTTTCCTCTACCTCCACTACTTTCTGACGTACTATTTGAAAATTGTCGTGATATTTCTTAAACTTTTTAGGGTTTTTAGTAGTGATATCAGCTTCACAAAGAGTCATCAAATCTTCAAATTCTTCTCCTGAGTCAAATACCAAACGCCGTACTGCCGAATCGGTTACAATATCTTCCGCAATGATAATAGGTCGCGAACTCATTTTTACGATTTTCTGCACGTATTTCATCTTATCGTTCAGTGGCATTCGCAAGCGTTTGAAAAGGTGATATACCATTTTGCTCCCTACAAACTCGTGTCCGTGAAACGTCCAGCCAATCTTCTTATCAAAACGTTTAGTAGGGGCTTTACCAATATCGTGTAACAATGCCGCCCAACGCAACCATAAGTTATCAGTATGTTCTGAGATATTATCTACAACTTCCAAAGTATGCCAAAAGTTATCTTTGTGGCGTTGTCCATCCTGCTCTTCTACACCTTGTAAGGCAATAAGTTCTGGGAGAATATAGTGCAATAAACCTGTTTCATATAGCAATTTCAGTCCTACAGAAGGTTTAGGTGATGCTAATATTTTATTCAGTTCTTCTACAATGCGCTCATTAGAAATAATTTTCAAGCGTTCTTTATTATCAGTAATAGCTTTCAGCGATAGCTCTTCTATCTCAAAATTCAGCTGAGTAGCAAACCTAATTGCACGCATCATACGTAATGGATCATCTGAATAAGTAATATCAGGGTCTAAGGGTGTACGAATAAGTTTCCGCTCTAAGTCTCCTAAGCCATCAAAAGGGTCAATAAGGTCGCCAAAAGTATCTTTGTTCAGTGAAAAAGCCATCGCATTGATAGTAAAATCACGGCGGTTTTGGTCGTCTTGCAGCGTACCACTCTCTACATAAGGTTTGCGAGAGTTTGATTCATAACTCTCACGGCGTGCCCCTACAAATTCTATATCTAATCCATCGGCTTTAATCATAGCTGTACCAAAGTTTTTGAATATAGATACTTTAGGGTTGTTCGGCAATTGTTCAGCCACTTTTTCTGCTAATGAAATACCACTACCAATAGACACTATATCAATGTCTTTAGGAAGTTTTTTCTTTAGTAAATAATCGCGTACAAACCCTCCAATCACGTAACTTTCAAGCGGTATTTCAGCTGAAATATTACTGATAAGTTCAAATATAGGATTAGAGAGTGCTTCAGTATAGTTCATTAAAATTCGTTAATTGTTTTGCGAATGGCAACCAAACGCGTTAAAAGTCCTTCGAGGAGGTCGAGATGTAGCATATTAGCCCCATCGCTTTTGGCATTGGCAGGATCAAAATGAGTTTCTATAAATAGTCCATCGGCATTGTTTACTATGGCTGCACGAGCAATAGTTTCAATCATATCGGGGCGACCTCCTGTTACCCCAGTAGTTTGATTAGGCTGCTGTAATGAGTGGGTAACGTCCATCACAACAGGAGCAAATTGGCGCATTGTAGGAATTCCTCTAAAATCTACTATCAAATCCTGATAGCCAAACATCGTTCCGCGATCGGTAATTAAAGCCTTTTTATTACCACTATCAAATACCTTTTGGACAGCAAACTGCATACTTTCAGGACTCATAAACTGACCTTTTTTGAGGTTTACTACCTTACCCGTTTCGGCTGCTGCCACAACCAAATCTGTTTGGCGTACCAAAAAAGCTGGTATTTGCAATACATCTACATACTCAGCGGCCATCGTGGCATCACTCACCTGATGAATATCAGTAACGGTAGGTACCCCAAAAGTTTGACCTACTTTTCGGAGTATTTTCAGCGCTTTTTCATCGCCTATACCCGTAAACGAATCTACACGGCTACGATTGGCTTTCTTAAAACTCCCTTTAAAAGTGTATGGAATATTCAGTTTTTGAGTGATATTCACTATACGTTCTGCAATTTTCATCGCCATATTTTCTCCTTCTATGGCACAAGGTCCTGCTAAGAGAAAAAAATTATCTGCTTTATTTAACATTTTATTTAATTTATTAGAGTATTAGTGAACAAAAAGCATTGCCCTAATATTAGTGGTAAACAAATTTACAGCAATAGCTAAAAGAATGACCCCAAAAAGGTTGTGAAGTACAGTAATACCTTGTTTGCCTAAGAATTTTTCTATACGTTCCGACGATTTTAGTACTATATAAACAATAACCATATTGATAATTATCGCTACAATAATATTCTCTACATAGAATTTTGCTCTGAGCGAGAGTACTGTTGTAAGCGCACCCGCTCCTGCCACCATAGGGAACGCTAATGGCACAATAGAAGCACTTTCAGGAGTTGTTCCTTTGTAGAGGGTAATTCCTAAAATCATCTCTAAGGCGAGAAAAAATAAGATAAACGCTCCTGCTACAGCAAAAGCTTCAACGGTTACCCCAAATAAATTCAGCAATTGCTTACCAAGAAATAAAAACACCACTAATAAACTTCCTGCTACAATAGCTGTTTTCTCTGATTGTATACGTCCCGCTTTTTTACGTAGGTTGATAATAATTGGCACACTCCCAATGATATCTACCACTGCAAAGAGTACCATAGTAGCGGAGATAATCTCCTTTACATCAAAATTCATAACTTAAAAAATTTGCGCAAAAGTACAAATTAATTAACAAATTTACAAATTGACAAATTTGGTAATTGATAAATTATTGTTACCTTTGCCTCTCATAAGACTATGCTAAACGAAGATTTTATCATAAAAGGTAGAAAACTTACCGCTGAAGAGTGGGGAAGTAGACTTCTATTGGTAGCTATCAACCTACCAATAGCCATTATTACCTTTTATACTCTTAACTTCAATTCTTCTACTTTCTTTTTCCAATTTATTTTCGGAATAGTCACTGCCTTTTTAGCATTTTTTGCTATTATTATGACCTTTAAAGAATACAAATATTCACTACTTACACTTCATTTTTACAATAATCAATTAAAAATACTATACAAAAATAAAATTCTGAAAGATGTAACTCTAAAAGATATTAAATTATTACATTTTTTTAATTTATCTGAAAAGAAAGATAAAATGTGTAGGCCTTTTTTGGATATTTATGACCATAATAACATTATTATTATACATATACAACTGAATTTTAGAGACTACAATCAGCTAAAAACATATCTTACCCCCTACCCTATTAATATAAACGACGAAGTTATACACAATTATTCTGACATAAAAAAATGAACTTACTATCTGTAGAAAACATATCTAAAGCCTTTGGCGAACGTATAATTCTTGAAAACATTTCTTTTGGCATCAATAAAGACCAAAAAATAGCCTTTATAGCCAAAAATGGTACTGGAAAAACTACTCTTCTCAACATTATCGCTGGGAAAGATCTCCCTGATAGTGGTCAAGTGGTATTCCGTAAAGGGATACACATTGGTTTTCTCTCTCAAAATCCTTATTTTAATGAAGATTTAACGATAGAAGAAACTATTTTTGCTACAGATAACCCCATTTTGCGCCTTATCCGAGAATATGAACACGCCTTGCAGCACCCCGAAAATGAAGATGCCTATCAAAAAGCTTTTGAACAAATGGAACGCCATAACGCGTGGGATTTCGAAACACAATACAAACAAATCCTCTCCCGACTTAAATTGGATAACCTCCATTTGAAAGTAAAAAACCTTTCTGGCGGACAAAAAAAGCGCCTAGCCTTAGCCAATGTACTCATCAGTAAACCTGATTTATTGATATTAGATGAACCTACTAACCACCTCGATTTAGAGATGATAGAATGGCTCGAACAATATTTCGCTAAAGAGAACCTTACCCTTTTCATCGTTACTCACGACCGATATTTCTTAGAACGCGTCTGCAACGAAATATTAGAGTTAGACAACGGTGAACTCTTCAGTTATAAAGGAAACTATTCTTATTTTTTAGAGAAGAAAGAGCAACGACTCGCACAAGAACAGGCTTCTGTAGAGAAAGCTAAAAACCTATATGTAAAAGAACTCGACTGGATGCGCCGCCAACCAAAAGCGCGTACCACCAAATCTAAATCGCGTATCGACGACTTCTATAAAATTAAAGAAGCAGCTCACAAAAGACGCAAAGAGCATTCCGTGCAATTAGAAATCAATATGGAACGCTTAGGTAGCAAAACTGTAGAGTTTCACAACGTATGCAAGGCTTTTGATGAGCTCTGCGTACTCAATAAGTTTAGCTACAATTTCCTACGAGGAGAACGAGTGGGGATTATAGGCAAAAACGGCACAGGGAAGTCTACATTCTTAAACCTCCTCACAGGAACGCTCACCCCCGATAGTGGTAAAATAATAGTAGGCGATACTATCAAATTTGGCTACTATACCCAAGAGGGCATAGAGGTATTACAAGGGCAAAAAGTGATAGAAGTAATACAAAAATACGGCGATTATATCCCCTTACTCAAAGGTCGTACCCTCTCAGCTGGGCAATTATTAGAACGTTTTCTCTTCGACCGTAAAAAGCAATACGACTATGTAGAAAAACTCAGTGGAGGTGAGCTCAAACGCTTATATCTCTGCACTGTACTTATACAAAACCCTAATTTCCTAATCCTTGACGAGCCTACAAACGACCTCGACATCGTTACTCTAAACGTCTTGGAAGACTTTTTGTTAGACTATCCCGGTTGCTTAGTTGTTGTCTCTCACGACCGCTATTTTATGGATAAAATCGTAGACCACCTTTTTGTATTCAAAGGCAAGGGTGAAGTAGAAGATTTCCCTGGTAACTATACCGACTATCGCGTATATGAAGAAAGTATCCCACCGGTAGACGAATCTCTTAAAAAAGAAACCACCAAAAACACTTGGCGCAAAGACGGAATGAAAGGTCTATCGTTCAATGAACAGAAAGAATATAACCGTTTAGAAAAAGAAATCGCCCAATTAGAAGAGCAAAAAGCGAGTATTGAAGCAGCTTTTGCCGAAGGAACACTTAGCAATGATGAAATACAAACCCAATCAATTGCCTTACAGCAAACGCTCACTGCCATAGAGGAAAAAACAGAACGGTGGTTTGAGTTAACTGAAAAATTAGAACAATAATTAAACCGATTTGCGATAAGTACGCCACCAACGATCGGGAACGATACCGCGAATAGCTTCTTCATAATCTTGTGGTAAACAAGGCACAAGTCCTGAAGGCACATGATTTTGAGGAGAAGAATATTTGTCACCTCCTGGTTTCATCCACCAACGTTCAGTTTGGGTACTCTTGAAAAACTCTATTTGTATATCGTCTATAGGCACAATATATTTAGTGTAATTCTCATCGTTGATTACAGGCAATTCCTTAATGCGGAAGGTAAAACCTTCATAAAAATACCAAACCATTTCTGCAAGTAATTGGGCAGCTAAATCTGTATTAGGAATATCAAAAATACCCGCTACTTGCACATTACTACTAATACCTGCATAACGCGCTATAGCACATATTTCTCTGCTATTAAATCCATTTACGTTACCCATAGCCATCATATCCTTTGCTTGTACTGAAGTCATATCCACACTCACTATATCAGCATCGCGCATAGCAGGCTCTATAATCTTCAAATCATTCACTATATTACCTAAACGATGCACCTCAAAACACATTTTCTCAAGCAAATCCAATTCTTCTTGGGCTACATAATACGATTGATAACCTAAATTTGTAAAATCTAATAGATTTACAGGTGGTTCTGATATGAGTTTACTCATATACGAACTTTCTACAAATAACTCTTCTGTATTGCCAAAATCAAATTTAGAATCCACACATACAAGGTTTACCATCTGTTCAAGGCTATCAAAAGCACGATAAAGTGAATAGGTAAAATCTTGCGATCCTCCTAACACTACAGGAATTACCCCCTCCTTAATCAATTCAGCTACAATCTCTTTAATAGCAAAATGCGTATCTTCTTCAGTAGCTCCTAAGGGCAAGTTTCCTAAATCTGCAATACCGAAATTCCAATTACCCATAAAAAGTGAGTACAAATGTTGGCGAAAACGATAAAACGACTGCCCCATCGTTTCTATACAGAAGAAAGCTATTTTTACATCTGTAAGATCTGGCAATCCTAAAGAAGGAAGGTGTTTATGAAGTTGAAAACCTACTTGTTGTGGCTTGTAATCATCTAAGGTAAAAGACTCATCTATAGGTTGTAAATAGGATAATGACATAATTTTTTTATTAATAGACGGCAAAGGTAGGAGATAATTAGCAAATTAGCAAATTTGTGATTTAGTAAATTATTTATCTTTCCTCTCTTGTAGTTTGTAATTATTTATTAATTTTGCCCCAAAATAGTACCTTTATCAAGTTCCTTATACTTGAAATAAAATACTTTTATCTCAAAATGAAGATATTACATATAGACAAAAATCACCCCTTGATGCTTTCTCAACTCTCTGCACAAGGTTTTGAAAATGAAGAAGATTACACTAATACTAAAGAAGCTATAGAATCTAAAATTGCTAATTACGATGGCATTATCATCCGCAGTCGTTTTCCTATAGATAAAACTTTTTTAGACAAGGCTACTCGATTGAAATTCATAGGTAGAGTAGGTGCTGGTCTGGAAAATATAGATGGTGCTTATGCCGAAAGTAAAGGAATTACTCTCATTGCTGCTCCTGAAGGCAACCGCAATGCTGTAGGAGAACACACTCTTGGTATGCTTTTAGCTCTTTTGAACAAGTTTAAAAAAGCTAACAACGAGATTAAAAATGGCAAATGGTTGCGTGAGGAAAACCGCGGTTGGGAGCTTGATGGCAAGACCATAGGCATCATAGGCTATGGCAATATGGGTAAGAGTTTTGCTAAGAAATTACGAGGTTTCGACTGCAATGTAATTTGCTACGACATTCTTCCTGACAAAGGCGATGAGAATGCTAAACAAGTAACTTTGGTAGATTTTTTCCGTCAAGCCGATATAGTGAGTTTGCATACCCCTCAAACTCCTCAAACTGAGAAAATGATTAATACAGCGTTTATCAATAGTTTTGCCAAAAGTTTTTGGTTCCTAAATACCGCTCGCGGCAAGAGTGTTGTTACCGATGATTTAGTGAACGCTCTGAAAAATGGCAAAGTGTTGGGAGCTGGTTTAGATGTATTAGAATACGAAAAAGCTTCTTTTGAAGATTTCTTTAGCGACGGCCAGATGCCTGAATCTTTTAAATACTTATTAGATGCTGATAACGTAATTCTCACCCCTCATATCGCTGGCTGGACACTTGAAAGCAAAGAAAAACTCGCTCAAATAATAGTAGACAAAATAATTAGCCAATTTAGAAATTGATAAATCAACAAATTAAATAGAAATGAAAAAAAATTATTTACTCATTGGGGTAGCCGCTTTATTACTCAGTTGCAACGCTACCAAAAACACTACTACAACACAAACTACTTCTGGCGAAAGTGCCCTAATTGCTAATGGCAAATTGTGGTCGTCTTATTTTCAACAAAATGCCGCTGAATACGAAGCCTTATGCTTGCAAGCTTTCAATGTTGCTCAACTGCGATTAGATGAAGCTATCGCTAAAAAAGGAGATAAACCTTTGGCTATTGTTACCGATATAGACGAAACCTTTTTAGACAACTCTCCTTTTGAAGCCTATTGTGCCAAGCAAGGGATCAGCTATTCACAAAAAGCGTGGGAAGAATGGACTGTTTTAGGCGAAGCTAAACCTCTAACAGGTGCCTTAGAATTTTTTAAATACGCCGATAGCAAAGGGGTCGCTATTTTTTATGTAACCAATCGTCTTGAGAAAGAACGCGAGGGTACTGCTAAAAACCTAAAAAGATACGACTTCCCTTTACCTTCTGATAGTCACCTCATCTTGCGTTCTGCCGAAAAAAGTAAAGAAAATCGCCGATTGCAAATCGCCAAAGATTACGATATCGTACTCTTGATGGGCGATAACCTTTCCGACTTTTCTAAAGATTTTGATGGGGGTACTCCTCAACAACGCTCCGAAGCAGTTCATAAAAACAAAACAGAGTTTGGCAAGCGTTTTATTGTGCTACCTAACTACTCCTATGGTGATTGGGAAGGTGCTGCGTATGGTCATAAATACAACATTCCTGCCGCTGAAAAAGAAGCGATTATCAAGAATAATACAAAGACTTTTAAATAAGTAACTCCCAACAAATAACTGAAATGGAAAAAGAGTTTGTCATTCCTAAAAGAGAAGTAACTTCTATTGATATAGATGAAGTGAATAAATTATTGGAAGGACACTTGTATTTTGAGCTTTTAACAGAAGCTCCTACGACCACCTACCAAGCTCAGCTTTTTGACTCCGAAGGTATGGGTACATCACTGATGTTCAGGATAGTACTAAGAGAAGATTTTACTTCTTATATCGGTATTCAGATGTTGGGTGCAGGTGAACAACCTAAAGATGATGAGTGGAGGGCAAAATTTTTCGGACTTTTGCCTAACAAAGATACAATCGAAAAAGAAATAGCCAACGAGATACTTGATCTTCTACGTAAAATTTACAAGTTAGGGGCTGAGAAGAAAATAGAAAAATCAGTTTAATTGTTCATTGTTACTTGCTAATTGATAATTAATTACTATTTTTGCCAAAAATTAAGCATATATGTCTGAAAACACCGTTACACCCTACCAAGGATCAACAGATGGAAAAAAACAACAAGTAACCAAAATGTTCAACACTATTTCGGAAACTTACGACGGTTTGAATCGTGTAATTTCGTGGGGTTCAGACGTAAAATGGCGTAAATTCGTCGTCCAAAAAGTAGCCGAAATCAATCCTTCTACAGTATTAGATGTCGCTACAGGAACAGGCGATTTAGCTATTGCGCTTACCGCTATACCTGAGGCTAAAATTACGGGATTAGACATCTCTGAAGGAATGCTTGCTGTAGGGCGTGATAAAATTGCAAAAAAACAACTCTCAAACCGCATTGATTTGGTCCAAGGCGACAGCGAACAATTACCCTTTGCCAATGCTACTTTTGATGCTGTAACTGTTGGCTTTGGAGTACGCAATTTCGAGGATTTAGAAAAAGGGCTTTCCGAAATACGAAGAGTACTAAAACCTAACGGACGATTAGTGGTTTTAGAAACTTCTGTACCCGAAAAATTTCCTTTCAAACAAGGGTATTATTGCTATACTAATTACGTGATGCCACTTATTGGCAAACTCTTTTCTAAAGACCGATCAGCCTATCGATACTTGTCTAACTCGGCAATTCATTTCCCTTACGGAAAAAAATTCCAACAGATATTAGATAAAGTAGGCTATCAACGAACACAGTATTACCCTAAAACCTTAGGAGGGGTTGCTACCATCTATATTGCTAATAAATAGAATTTTTTAATAAATAATGAATAAAGTAAACTTTAAAAAAATCCTTTTATTTTTGTTCCTTTGTATAGGTTTTGCTAATTTGTACGCCCAATTTAAACAACCTATGATGAACTTGGAACACTTCGACGAAAAGCGCTACCAATGGGGGTATTACTTTGGGGCTAATACTTTCGATTTCAAAATCGATTACAAAGATCTCAATTATAGAAACGCAAGTTTACGCGAAATCCAAACTGACCGCAAAGTGGGGTTCAATGTGGGGCTTACGGGTTCTGCTCGCTTGGTGAACTTCCTCGATTTGCGCATAGAACCAGGATTGGTATACAACAAGCGCGTACTTATCTTCCCTGGTTTTTCCGATAGTAAAGATGCACTACGTGATCTCAATCTACCTACATCTATATTCCTTTATTATTGAAATTCAGTGCAAAACGTTGGTATAACTTCAAACCTTATGTAACCGCAGGAGCTTCTGTGGTTTTCAACCTCAGTAGTAACGACAAACTTACTATTGATAACTCCGAGAAAACTTTCCGTGCTACTAAAAACGTGTTTTTCTACGAAATGGGTATAGGTTTAGATATCTATACTCATTACTTTAGGGTATCTCCTTCTCTTAGAGCCTTGTTCTCTGTAAACAACGAATTAGTCCCCGATAAAGATGCTAATAGTAGATGGACAGGTAATATCAACGGACTCAAAACACGTGGTTTCTTGTTGAATCTCAATTTTGAATAAGTATGAAAAAAATAGTATTTTTTATAGGTATTCTAATGGGTTGTACCTCTTATGCTCAAAACTTTAGCTACCCAATGGCAAGCCCGCGACAAGTGATTACTCAACAGTTCTCAGTAAGCCAAATAACAGTTGATTATGGTCGCCCTAGTGTTAGAGGTAGAAAGATTTTTGGCGAATTGGTTCCTTACGGAAAAGTATGGCGCGCAGGAGCTAATCAAGCTACAAGTATAAGCTTCTTACAACCTGTAAAAGTAGGTGGAAAATCCGTAAAAAAAGGAGATTATGCCATTTTTATCACTCCCGAACAACACCAATGGAAAATAGTACTAAACTACGATGCCGATGCTTGGGGTGCTTATAGTTATGACCCTAATGAAAACGCTATAGAGTTTACAGTACCTGTAATACAAACTAAAGATTTACAAGAATCCTTAGAATTTTCTTTCGAGAGTCTTTCTAATGAAAAATTGAATCTCATCATCCGTTGGGAATACACCAAAGTAGAAATTCCTATAGAAATTGACAAGAAAGAAATTATTGATAAAATTATTGAACAACTCAAAGAAGTAAAACAATTTGAGAGAGATTTAGAAGGTAAAGAACAAAAATAATGGAAAGAAAACAAGTGCGAAAATATGGTATATTAGCTATTTATATAGTAATTTGGCTCGTTTTCCGTTGCTTTCCCTCTGTTACTGAACATATCTACAGTAAAGGTATCTACCCGTATATAGCCAAAGTATTACACTTTCTATTGGGGTGGATACCTTTTTCTGTGGGCGATATTTTGTACACTTTGCTCATTATAGGTATAGTAGTAACTGTGATAAAACACTACAAAAAACTATGGACAGAACCTCTCAAAACCTTAGATAAAATATTTTCTAAAACTGTACGTCTAATCTTTGTTTTTTTCTTTCTGTGGGGCTTTAACTATTTTAGAGTACCTTTGAAAAACTCATTAAGCACTTCCCAACAATATACTGAGACTCAACTGCTCAAAGCTACCCAAGTGTGTATTGATAGAGCCAATGCTCTCCATACTCGATTAGCTCCTAACGATAGTACCAAAGTAGATTTTTGGCTTTCTCAAAAAGAAATATACCGAATCGCTGCTAAAGGCTACCCCCTAACAGTGGAAGGTATTAGTGATTTTAAAGCTATAAAAAGTGTGAAACCCTCTATTTATAGTACTGTACTCACCTATATGGGATATAGTGGATATTTAAATCCGTTTACTAATGAAGCTCAAGTGAACGGAAAAATGATAGGTTATAGTACCCCTATCACCGCTTGCCACGAAATAGCTCACCAAATGGGATATGCCGCAGAAGAAGAGGCTAATTATTTAGGTTATTTAGCAGCTAAAAAAACAAAAAATCCTTACTTTGATTATAGTGCTGAACTCTTTGCTCTCCGTTATTTCTTAAACGAAGTAGCTGTAGTAGCCCCCATTGAGTACCAAACGCTTCACTCTCAAGTACACAAAGGAATTTTTGAAAATTATAAAGAAGTACATTTATTTTGGAAACAATACGAGAACAAAGCTGAACCCGTATTCAAAGCCAGTTACGATGCATTCCTGAAAGCTAACAAACAAAAAGAAGGCATCAATAGCTACGACTTAGTAGTAGGTCTATTGATACCTCATTATAGAAGTTGAGAGAGTTTAGATTGTTGCTCTCTTATTTTTATATTAAAGAAATTTATTGAGCTCCATTAGTAACACTTCGCTGTCTTGGAAGCCCTCTGCGCGCCAAATAAGACTGAGTTTATTGAATATAATAACTGTTGGCAAAGCACTTATCTTCAAAGCTTTGCTCAATTCAGCATTTTTATTTACATCTATTTTCACTACCTTTACACGCTCTCTAAGTACTGAAGCCACTTCGCGTAACACTGCATTCATATGCAATGAAATCTCTATACCTTCTGAATAGAAACAAAGGAGCACTGGAGTATTTACATTGATGACATCACCAAATTTCTTCATACTTTTGTGTTTAATAATGCGACAAAAGTACAAAGTTTTTTTGAATTACAAACACATTTTATTTATTTTTTATCTCTTTACTTTTTAGTTTCCACTTTTTTTACTACTTTTGCCCAAGTTTTTAAACCAGAAAAAAATGTTTGATAATTTAAGTGATAAATTAGAAAAAGCCCTACACAACCTAAAGGGACACGGAAAAATTACTGAAATAAACGTCGCTGAAACGCTAAAAGAAGTACGTCGCGCGTTACTTGATGCCGACGTGAATTATAAAATAGCCAAAGATTTTACAAACAACGTAAAAGAAAAAGCCTTAGGTCAGCAGGTACTCACCACCTTACAACCTGGTCAGTTAATGGTAAAAATTGTAAAAGATGAACTCACTCAACTGATGGGAGGTGATGCTGCAGGTGTAAACCTATCAGGAAACCCTACTGTTATCTTAATGTCGGGATTGCAAGGTTCTGGTAAAACTACTTTCTCAGGAAAATTAGCTAACTATCTCAAAAATAAAAAAAATAAAAAACCTTTACTCGTCGCTTGCGACGTTTATCGTCCTGCTGCAATTGACCAATTACACATCGTTGGTGAACAAGTAGGTGTACCCGTATTCTCCGATAAAGACAACAACAACCCCGTAGATATCGCCCAAAAAGGAGTGCAATATGCCAAAGAAAACCACCTAAACGTCGTGATTATAGATACTGCTGGTCGATTGGCTGTCGATGAGCAAATGATGAATGAAATTTCCAACATTCACAAAGCACTAAATCCACAAGAAACTCTTTTTGTAGTTGATGCGATGACGGGGCAAGACGCCGTGAATACCGCTAAAGCTTTCAACGATGTACTCAACTTCGATGGGGTTATCCTCACCAAACTCGATGGTGACACCCGCGGTGGGGCAGCTATTACTATCAAATCGGTAGTGAATAAACCTATCAAATTTGTGGGTACTGGTGAAAAAATGGATGCTATTGATGTGTTCTACCCTGAACGTATGGCCGACCGTATCCTTGGGATGGGTGACGTCGTATCATTGGTAGAACGCGCTCAAGAACAGTTTGATGAGGAACAAGCACGCAAATTACAAAAGAAAATTGCTAAAAACCAATTTGGCTTCGACGACTTCCTCGAACAAATACAGCAAATCAAGCGTATGGGTAGTATGAAAGACCTACTTGGTATGCTCCCTGGGGTAGGTAAAGCTGTAAAAGATCTCGATATCAAAGACGATGCTTTCAAACACATTGAAGCTATTATCCACTCAATGACTCCAAAAGAACGCAGTACCCCTGCTATCATCGATTTGAACCGTAAAAAACGCATCGCTAAAGGTAGTGGTCGCGATATTCAGGAGGTAAACCAACTGATGAAACAGTTCGAACAAATGAGCAAAATGATGAAAATGATGCAAGGTGGAGGCGGTAGAAAGATGATACAGATGATGCAAGGAATGAGACAAAAATAAATTAATACAAATATGTTAAAAAAATTCATTGAAACCATAGTTAAGAACAAGGAAGTGTTCTACTTAGAGGTAGACGAATCCTTTGCAATGTGTAGCTCACAAACTTTCTATATTGAGGAAACCAAAGAGGCTATTCCTGTAGCACTCTTTTGGGAAGATGAAAAAAATGCTGCCGCTTGCAAAGCCGACGAATGGGCTAAAGGAATCGTAAAATCAGCTACCTTAGAAGAGTTTATCGAAATTTGCTTTGGAATGCAAGTAGAAACAATGGCCGTAGGTATTGGTTTCAAAGCTGATTTATCAGGAGGAGAAGAACTTGTGCCTGTTGATTTGGTAAAAGCATTGGTAGACGAAATCGACAGAACTAAAACAGCCGTTACTTTTAGCGACTCATTCGAATCATTAGCCCAAGTAAAACAACTCTTAAATCAAATAGAACTCGATATCACCGATGAAGAAGCTCTCTAACCACTAAAAACACAATCAATAATGACTATTTTAGACGGGAAAAAAACTTCTGAAGACCTCAAACAAGAAATTGCTGAGGAAGTAAAGCAACTGAAAGCTAAAGGTAAAAGAGTACCACATTTAGCAGCTGTATTGGTAGGCAACGATGGAGCAAGTCTTACCTACGTGGGGAGTAAGGTGAAAGCTTGTGAACAAGTAGGCTTTGAGTCTACTTTAGTAAAACTTCCTGCTAACATCAGTGAAGAGGCGTTACTGCAAGAAATTGAAAAGTTAAACGCTAATCCTGAAATTGACGGCTATATAGTGCAATTACCACTACCTAAACACATCAACGAGCAGGAAATACTTTTAGCCATAGACCCCACAAAAGATGTAGATGGTTTTCACCCCGCTAACTTCGGTAGAATGGCATTGGATATGGAGGCTTTCATTCCTGCCACTCCTTTCGGTATTATGGAATTGCTAAAACGCTACAAAGTGCCTACCAAAGGCAAACACGTGGTAGTAGTAGGACGCTCACACATCGTAGGTCGCCCCATCAGCATATTACTCAGCCAAAAGGGAGCCCAAGGCAATGCAACCGTTACCCTCACTCATAGTCATACCCCTAACCTCGCTGAGCTTACACGTCAGGCAGATATTGTGGTAATGGCATTAGGTATTCCAGAATTCCTAAAAGGCAATATGGTAAAAGAAGGCGTAACCGTGATAGACGTAGGAATTACACGCCTAAAAGACGATAGCAACCCTAAAGGATACCGTATAGTAGGTGATGTAGCATTCAATGAAGTAAAAGAAAAAGCGAGCTACATTACTCCTGTTCCTGGTGGTGTAGGACCTATGACCATAGCAATGCTACTGAAAAACACACTATTAGCTCACAAATGGTATAGAAATTGATACTTTTAAGAATAAACATTTAAATTTAGAATATTATGGCAAAAACAGCAAATGTATTATTAGGTTTGGCAGCAGGTACTGCCATTGGAGTAGGATTAGGCATTCTTTTCGCTCCCGACAAAGGTAAAAACACTCGCGAAAAAATTAAAGACTCTGTGAGTGATAAAGCTGAAAAACTAAAAGAACAGCTTGAACGCTTAACCGATAGTGTAAAAGAAAAATCAGCTGAGTTTAAAGGGTCTTTAGAAGATAAAGTAGAGTCTTTACTTTCTAAATCAAGCTACAAAGCTGAAGATGTGATTACTTTCTTAGAAAAAAAATTAGCTGCCTTAAAAGAAGCTAACGCTAAACTACAGAAATAAACACTTATGTCTATCCATTCTATCAAAGAATCTTTTGAGGAAGTTCCTACAAAAGCAAGTTCCGCCCTCGATTCGCAAATCGCTTACTATAAATTATTTATTTTTAGATTCATAGGTAAATCATCCTATGCTCTCATCACTTTTTTTATAGTAGCTTTTGTTAGTTTGTTGGTATTGTTTTTCTTGTCCTTTGCTATAGCCTATGCAGTAGGTGAAGCATTGGGTAGCAACGCCTTAGGATTTGCTATTGTAGGAGCTTTCTATATATTGATTGCTATAATAGTATTGGCTTTCCGAAAAAAACTTATTGAAAGACCTCTATTAGAAAAACTCTCCGAAATCTATTTTAAAGTAGAACCCGATGACGAAGAATAAAATCTATCACTCTTTTGAAGAAATCGATAACGACCTTAAAATACTGCGTTTAGAAAAGGAAATAGATCGTTTGTCACTCACCCAACAAGTATCGGTAGCTGCTAAGAGTCTCACTCTTGGAAATCTACTCGCTAATACTTGGTTTTCTTTCTTGACCAACGAAAAAAGATGGCTTAACTTAGCTATCGAATACACCTTATTTTTCCTTTTTAGAAAAAAACTCAAATAATCTTATAACTATCAATGAAACATAGCCTTATAAAGAATCTGGATTGGATTTCGGTAATATTGTATTTATTATTAGTAACGTGTGGGTGGATTGCTATTTTCTCCACTACTTATAGCGACCTAAATGTTACTTCCATTTTCGACATCAATCAGTTTTATGGGAAACAGATGCTTTTTATAGGGCTCAGCTTCTTGCTGATTACTTTTATTTTGGCTTTAGACCCAAAAGTGTACTCTAATTTTGCAGTACTCTTCTATCTCATTGCTATTGTTTTATTGGCAGGGTTATTTATTTTTGGTAAAGAGACCAATGGCGCCAAAGCGTGGTATGCTATAGGCTCTATCACAGTACAACCCAGTGAATTTGCTAAAGTAGCTACGGCACTTGCTTTTTCTCGCTATGTGAGTGATATTCACACCGATATTCGGCGTACTCCCGACCTCTTACGCGCTATTGCCATCATTTGTGTACCTGCATTTCTCATCTTGTTACAACCCGATGTAGGGAGTTTATTAGTATTCTTCTCATTAGCATTTGCACTCTTCCGTGAAGGAATGCCTTCTGCCCTACTCTTCTACCTCTTTTTATCAGGGGTAGTGTTTATCTCTTCACTGAAATTTGGCACTACTTTCACTGTTTTAGCCTCTATTATCAGTATTGGGGCTTATGGATTTTGGCATAAAAAGAAAACTAACCGAATTCCTTTTCAGAATATTTTTATACTCTCGGTATTGTGCTTGCTAACAGCCTTCGCTACTCACCCCGTGTATGACAATGTACTGAAACAGCACCACCGCAATCGTCTAAACCTGTGGTTACGCCTCGAAACCGACCCTCAAAAAATTGCAGCTATGAAGCGTGATTTTGCTTATAATACCAATATGGCGGAATCGGCGATTACCTCTGGAGGTGCCTTAGGAAAAGGATTCTTGGAAGGCACACGTACTAAAGGAAGTTTTATACCAGAACAACACACCGATTATATTTTCACCACCATAGGTGAAGAATGGGGATTTGTTGGTACAGCTACTGTAGTAATACTATTCACCTTCTTACTCTTGCGACTCATTGTACTCGCCGAACGACAGAAAACAAAATTCAATAGGGTTTATGGTTATTGTGTAATTTCAATTCTGTTTGTACACTTCTGTATCAATATAGGTATGGTAATTAGTTTGATACCTACCATTGGTATTCCGTTGCCTTTCTTTAGTTATGGGGGCTCTGGACTTTGGGCATTTACTATCCTACTTTTCATCTTTTTACGATTAGATGCTAATCGCTTGAATGATTGGATTCGATAAAAAACTAACACAAAATCTTATGAGAATACTTATAATCATCATTTTAGGATTTCTTTCTTTGGCAAGAGCCCAGCAAACTCCTTTAGTAGTTACCGATGTAAAAAAAGGCAACTTTAAGATACAAAAGTCGATTTTTACGTATGATGATGCTTACATCATCAATGAAAATTATGTTGTCTTCCAAAAAGATAACACTCGCAAAACGTTTACCGTAGATGGTAATAGCTTTCGGGTGTATGATGATGACTTTTCCTTAGATAAAAACGGCGTTTATTATCAAGGTAAATTAATCCCCACTGACACTACTGGTTTTAAAATACTCATCTATAAAAGTATACCCAAGGAAGGAAAAGACAAATATGCCTATACATTGCTACCTATATGGAAAACACAACAAGGGGTATTCATCGAGACAAAACTAATTAAAGATATTGACCCGCTTAGCGTTGAAACAATTAAAAATAGCTATTATCTCAAAGACAAAAAACATCTTTATTACTATGATAAATTAGTAGCAGGAGCTGAGGTGGAAAACCTTATGGAAGCTTTTGCCAATGACGAAATCATCTCCGATGGTAAAACTGTGTACTATGGAGGAACACCCCTTCACTATCAAAGAGAAAAACTAACACAAGTAAACAGAAGAATTTTTAAAACTCCTACTAAAGTACTGTTTTTTAGCAATTGTTACGACAACACTTTTTTAGAACTACTACCTTACTTTGATATTCCTACTTTGAAGGCTCTAAATGACAGTTATGTAGTTGATAAAAATCATATTTATAAACCAGTTGATTATATTTCTGTAAATAAAAACACTTATCTTGCCGTTCCCAATGTGAAAAAAGAACTTCTAAATAAAATAAAATTCTTTCCTAAAGGACGTTTTTTTAGCGATACGGAAAACATCTATTTTGATGGAATTATTCAAAAACATTACGATGCGGCTACCTTTAACATCCTCACGGATGGAGAAAATTATTATCAGTACGACAAAAATGGGATTTATAACTTTACTTATAAATTAGATTTCAACTATACAGAACCTGTACAGTTGGGAAAAAATACTTTTTTCGTCAAGGAAAAGCTTGTGTACTTGAACCAAGTCTTTGATTTCACCTTAGGAGGAGGTAGTTACTACCACTCCCTTACAGAGAAGGAATTAGAAAAAATAAAACAAGGAGGAAATATAGAATTTATAGATGGTAAGCTCGTAGTAATACCTGCCTCTCATAAGATTTATGGCTATCAAAAACGTGGCAATAAGGTATATTACAATAACAAATTACAAAATGTAGATGTAGCTTCTTTTGAAGAAAAAAACGGTTTTTATACTGATAAAAACTATGTATATTTTTCATCTTCAAAGGGACTTACACCTGTGAAAGGTTATGATATAGCAAGCCTTAGAAAGTTTTGGGGTAGTTTTTTGATAGATAAAAACTATTTGTATTGGAAAAATCAACGGCTTATAGAAAATGAAAATGTAGAACTTTTGGCCGTCTATGCTGGCTATCGTATGCAATGTAGCCAAGATCGCACTCCTTCATCCGACTATTATCTGCTGAAAAACAAAAAAGGATACTACCTTTTGCAGCACATAGAATACGATAAACTCACCCTACAGTACATAGGAACTGATCTAATTGGATTTAATTTATGATGTACAATTTTTTATATATAATGACCTTATTGGTAACTTTTCAGCTTTCTGCACAAGAAAAAAGATGGCAATTGGACAGTATCCAAAGTGTCCAACAATTAGCTTCTGACAAAGAAAAAGTATTTGGTCATTACCAACAACTATATGACCCTCAAAAAAAAGTAATAACCCTTTTGTATAAATATAAAGATGAGCCTTTTGATAGAACAAAATATATCTACAAATACAACGATAAAGACAGCCTTCTACAAATAAACAAATACAAAACTGATAAGGGAATCACTCAACTTATAGACAGCATTCAGTTTACATATACTAACGACACTATTAAAAAAACACATTTTCGCTATTTAGACCTATTCAGTAAAAAAGGTTGGGAGGTATATGAACAATTTAAACTTATACGTATTGATGGGGTATATTATTTTAGTAAAAATATGACAGAAATAACTGCCTATCCTTACCTTTCTTTTGACGAAGAAAATACATTAGAAAAATACTTTTTACCTCCTCAAGAAATTAAAAATGAAAAAGGACAAGTCATAGAAAGAATTTTTAACCTTCGCGATGGAAACTTTGACAAATATCTTTACACTTATGATACTCAAGGCAATATTGCAACCATTGAAACATTTGAGAAAGAGCTTCCTGAAAAAATGAACCCAACAGGAGAAAACTCACTTCCTTTTGAAAAAGAATACAAATTGGAATACGAATACTACCCTCATATACCACAGAAGGAGGTATTGGACAAATGGCAACAGAATAAGTACAACCGCTACAATGATAAAGCTATAAAGAATATAAAAGTTCATCAGTATAATAAGAATGAAAAACAGTATGTTTACCAATATGATTTGCGCTTTTACTATTCTGAAATAAAACAAAATGACTAATGGAATACACTCGTAAACATTTAGAAGCAACAGAACAATACCAAAAACTCAACAAGCTATACAACCAAATGGGGTTGCTACGATTGACTGATATGTTACTGATTATTGGCTTAGTATACCAACTCATCAAAGCCCCCTCTATACTGATGGGGCTCTTTTGTGTATTGGCTATTATCGTCTTCTTTTTATTGATTGTAAAACACAAAAAGATAAGAGCTCGTCGCACAATTGCTAAAACCAAAATGCGCCTCAATGAGCAGGAAATTGCTTTTTTAGAACAACATATTTTCTTCACTGATAATGGTAGTGCTTTCCAACAAGAGAATCACCCTTACGCTTATGATTTAGATATTTTAGGTGAACGCTCACTTTATCACTACCTCAATCGCACGCATACTTTTTTGGGGAGAAAACTATTAGCAGAGCGACTTCTCTGCCCTATTCCAGAGCGTATTCTCGATACTCAAAAACAAATACAAGCCCTTACTCCCGACCTTGATTGGCGACAAACCTTTACTGCTTATGCCCAACAAATAGACGATAGTGAAGAGTTCTACACCAAACTGAGTGCGTGGGCAAAAGCCCCTGTTAAACTGTTGAGCAATGCTATGCGCTATACGCTTATAGCTTTACCTATACTGCTTGTTGTATGTCTGTTAATAGGTTATGGTGAGGATAACGAACTGCTAAAAACTATAGGAAAGTTGCTGCTCACTATAAATTTAGTAATTTTCTTTAGTTTTGTAGGTAGAATCGCCAAAGAAAAATTAGGATTTGAGCGCACTTATACAATGTTGTATGCTTTCAGGGAATGTATAGCCCAAGTAGAAGCCCGTTTTCCTGAGAAAAACCAGCAAGCCAGCACTAAAATAGCCGAGCTTTCGCGCTTGTTAGACGATTTAGACAGTATAGGCAATATATTAGTCTCTATACCTCTCAACGCATTTTCTTTCTATCACATACATCGTTACCAACAACTTTTGCAATGGAAAGCTCGTTATGCAGCCCATATAGAAGAGTGGTTGCAATCGGTGGGAGAGATTGAAGTGTTGTGTAGTTTTGCTAATTTTAGCTATAATCACCCTAATTTTGTATATCCTACTCTTAATAACAAGTACGAAATAGCTTTTGAGGCGGTAGGGCACCCGCTTATTCCTACTGAACACCGCGTTACTAACGATATTACTCTCAATGAGCAGGCTTTTATACTGCTTACAGGCTCTAATATGTCGGGGAAGAGTACTTTTTTGCGTACTTTGGGAGTGAATATGTTGCTCACTTTGGTAGGTTTACCAGTTTGCGCGCGTAAAGCCAATGTACACCCTTTGCGATTACTCGTTTCTATGCGTCTCGCTGATTCTCTCAACGATGGTAAATCATATTTCTTTGCTGAAATCAACCGTATACAGCAAATTGTAAAAACTTTAGAAAGCGAACGTTGCTTTGTACTCTTAGACGAAGTATTACGCGGTACCAATTCCGAAGATAAACAGCACGGCTCTATTAAAATTGTAGAACGCTTACTCTCCTTACAGGCTTTAGGAGTACTTGCCACTCACGATATAGAAGTGTGTAACCTCAGCGAACAATATCCGCTGCAATTACAGAATAAGTGTTTTGAATCAATCATTGAAAATGGGGAACTCACTTTTGATTACAAACTGAGAGATGGGGTGTGCAAAAACAAAAACGCTACCTTCTTGATGAAGAAATTAGGCATTATATAATAGAATTTACTTAAAAAAGAAAACTTATGATTAAAAAACTGTGGCCTCTTGCCATAGGAGGTTTAGCTTTAGGAGCTACCGAGTTCCTAATAATGGGATTATTACGTGTAATAGGTGAGGATATGCTTTTAGAAGATGCTATTACAGGGCGGCTTATTTCGGCTTATGCTATAGGTGTAGTTGTAGGTGCTCCAACGCTCATTGCATTGGCAGCCTCATACAATCCTAAGAAGATACTATTGTTCTTTATGTTGCTCTTCACGCTTTTCAATGGGCTTTCAGCTTTTTCACCTAATTATACTACTTTGCTTTTAGCGCGTTTCTTTTCGGGGTTACCCCACGGTGCATTCTTTGGGGTAGGTGCTATTGTAGCCAAGCAGTTAGCCCCTAAAGGTAAAGAGGCTTTTGCCATTTCAATTATGTTTGCAGGGCTTACTGTCGCCAATTTGATAATGGTACCTTTGCTTACTTACATAGGAGCTTGGATAGGCTGGCGAACAGCGATGGGCTGTGTATCGTCGTTAGGATTGCTTACAATGCTATCGATATTCTTTTTCTTACCCAATATAGAAAACAAAAGAGACCTTGGTATCAAGCGCGAAGTACGTTTATTTTTCAATAGAAGGTCGTTATTAGTTTTAGGTATTACTGCTTTAGGTTGTGGCGGGCTTTTTGCGTGGTTCAGCTATATACAAGCCTTGATGATAGAGACGGCGCATATCAACCTTGATATGAAATCGGTGGTGATGGTAGTAGCAGGTGCGGGAATGGTAGTAGGTAACCTCTTAGGAGGCTGGATTACTGACCGCCTATTGCCTATCAAAGCGACTATTTACATCTCGTTGATGCTCATCAGTGTATTGCTATTAGTCTTCTTTTTCTCACATATTCAGCCTATAGCGTGGGTACTTACGTTTGTATGTGGAGCGATGTCGATGTCGTTAGGCTCTCCGCTGAATATGCTTATTTTTCGCTGTGCTCCTCAATCCGAAATGATGGGAGCCGCTTTTATGCAAGCGGGATTCAACACTGCTAATTCTATTGGAGCTTATGTAGGAGGATTGCCGCTGCTCTATGGACTCAGCACCAATTACCCGTCGCTTATGGGTGCAGGTTTAGCAAGTTTAGGGTTGCTCTTGACTTTCTACCTTTGGCGTATTCTCAGGTTCTAATTTTTTTACTTTGAGGAATGATTCGTGTTGTTCGATAGCCATTTCAATTTGAGCTACAATTTCTTCAACTGTATCATTTTCATAATCAATCTGCAAAGGGGGTTTGATAATCATTGATTGTTGAACCCCTTTCTTTTTGATATTGATACCTTTTTTATCAAATGAACGGCGGAATCCATCAATTACGATAGGCACTACTACAGGTTTGTATTGTTTAATAAGGTGTGCCGTACCCTTGCGGATAGGTTTCCAAGGCGATGTAGTACCTTGTGGAAAGGTAATCACCCAGCCATCGGCAAGGGCAATCCCTATATTTTCCACATCAACTCGGCGTACTTCACGGTGTACTTCTTTCCCTTTTTCACGCCAAGTTCTATTGACAGGAATAGCGCCTGCATAACCTAATATCTTGGGCAATATCCCTGATTTCATTGTTTCGGAGGCTGCCACATAATAAATATTAAGTTTGGGATTCCACAAATAGCCTATATTATCTAAGGTGTTTTTGCGTCCTTTTAAGCTGGCGTTGAATACGTGATACATAGCCGTTACATCGGCAAAATACGTTTGATGATTAGAAATAAACATCACATTTTGTGGAGGCAATTCGCGAATAATATCCGATCCTTCAATCTTCAGTTGATTGAAACCATCATAACGGCTGTGAGTAATGAGTCCAAAAACACGAATGAGCCATTTCTTTACGAAAAGGGTGTGTCCGAAAGGGTCTTGTTTGAATAAAGGCATTGGTCAATTTATTAATTAGGTAATCAGGCTGTCCTAAAAGTTTTTCTTGAATGGGCGTTTGCAGCACATACCCAGCTATCGCTGGCTTTCCTTAAACTTTGTCAAAGTTTTGGGACTTTGACAAAGTTTATGATGCAAAAGTGATTTTGAGACTTTTTGGACAGCGCCATTAGTTTAGTTTATTGAAAAATTTTTACCACTATTAACGTAGCGTTCTTTACATTCGTGATAAATCTTCACCGATTCCTCAAGATTTTCCCAACCATTGATAGCTACTTTCTTCTTTTCTAAATCTTTATACACGCTAAAGAAGTGTTCGATTTCTTTGATAAGATGAGGGTTTAGATCGCTAAGGTCGTTCATTTTATTCCATAATCGGCGGGATACATCATTGATGAGAAAATCATACGATCGTAACGCACTTTGCGCAATTTAAAATCATACTCGTATTTATTGCGACTCCCCTTGGGAATTTCGATGAGTACATCAAAAGATAGTGATTTATTTTCTGACATTTCTTTTTTATTCAATTAGCGTTTAGGGGGGCAAAAATAGTAAAAAAAGTGATATATACCCCATAACCCTATTTTTTTGTTTTATAGTCTATTCGGTTTGCTATTGAGATTTGTAAAGTTTATTTTGCCTTCTTTATTTATAAGTTCCTGTCCTGCAGAGAGTTTTCCATACCAAAGACCATCAGATACATACCAATTAAGCGTTTTTAAACTTCTATTCGGTTCACCTAAGAGGTGAGAGTAATAAGTAGAATAGCTATCAAACAAAGTATTCCCTTTTTCAAATTCTTCTTTATAAAGAGCTAAGACATCGGTTATAGGCATTGGCGCATTGAGAGTTACACTTCCAAAAGTAGGTGTTTTAAGGGGGATTTTACTTATACGTGTATTATCGTCTGACGAAAGGCTTTCCCAAAAAGTAAAGACATCAGTTTGCGGAGCAAGTTCTGGTTTAAACAGATACAGCACGGGCGTTCCTTTGTAAATAGGCGAAGGGTAATCTTTAAGCATTTTGTTTATATCTACAGGTTCTTTACGGCTAATGAGAGGCTTTCTATTAAGTTCAGGTAGAGCATAATAGCGCACTTTTTGAGTTCCTACCACGGCATATTCTAAAGTAGTAGTAGAAGTGTTTTTTATCACGAGATAATCGCTCCCTTTAGGCTGATAATCATAATAAGGTTGATTATAGAGATGCCACCTATCTCTACCATTAGATTCGTATATACTGTCGTACTTTGCCATCACTTTCTCTCCTCCTATCACAAAAGGAGTAGTTTTGCGCTCGGTTATCACAGTATTTTCTTTATTTCCAGCGATATAAGTTGAATAGCTCACCTCAACTTCAGCAGGAGAGCCATCGATAGTATTTACAATGAGATAGTTGTGTTGTAACAGAGCACGTTTATGTTCCGTATAAACCTCATCTTCTTTAATACAATCAACCTGAAAGCTAAAAATAATTGCTGTAAAAATGAATAATCTTTTGAAATAGGTCTTCATCGTTTTTCTTATTGTGTGACTACAAAAGTAGTATATTCTGTTTGATTAAGCAAATTATTTGTGTAATTATGTGCATTTTGTTACCTTTGCCACAAATTTAAGCGATGGAAGATAAAACACTTATAAAAAAACGTATTGATTGGTTTTGCAAGAACAAAATCAATGCTTTTTCGCCGACTATTTCACCAGCTCCTAAATCGGTAGGGCACAATGAAATTGAAAGTCTTTATGAGGGCTTGCGATGGTTCTTTGACAGAGACATCAAAGAGATTTTAATACAGAAGAAATATATGGGTTCTTATTGTGATATTTACTTACATAAGAACTTAGAAGATAGTTATTTAGTAAGCCGAAATGGTTATAAAATCAATCATTTAGACCGTTCACAATGGGTGCCAGCGCTCACTCAGTTGCACGCTAAGTTCAGCTGGGATAATACGACTATTCGCATTATCCAATCGGAATTGATGCCGTGGTCGGCTTTAGGTAAAGGACTTATTACGAATGAGTTTTCGGCTTATTACATCTCTCATCAAATACATTGCGACTACTTGCAGCAGAGCGACTTGTATGAAAAAATAAACGCTATCAGGCAAAAGCCTGAATACCTTGCTTTTGTGGCTGACGCCAAAGTACTCTCGGGCAAGGAACTGAAAGATAAATACCCTACCCACATCATTCGTCAGTACCAATCGATACGCGATATGAAGCTACTCGATTTGCCTCATTATGAGAAGAATATTGCTCTGTTTAAAAGACAATTAGATATCTTTGGCAAAGACGCAACTGTTTACTTCAAACCTTTTAATATTTTAAAGGAAATCTACGATGACGGGACTGAGTATTTTGTGAATGACAACCTCAGTTTTGCACGTATTAACAGTGATGAATTTTTGCACTACACTTTTACGGATACTGCTGACTTTGAAGCCAAATACCCTGAAATACGCGCTTGGGTAGACCAAATGAACGCAAATGACGAGGGGGGGGTAGTTATCAAGCCTCGTAAGGCTTTTATACAAGGCATACCGCCTGCTTTCAAGGTGCGCAACAATGATTACCTCACACTCATTTACGGGGTGGATTTTCAAGACCGATTAGAAGAACAAATCGCTAAACGCAATATCAAAGGTAAGCTAAAATGTTCTATCAACGATTGGGCTATCAATGTCAAACTTTTGCAAACGCCTTATAATGAAATTCACGAGGAGAATTACGAATTTAAAAACTTAGTACTCGACCGCATTTTAGGGGAAGAGGTAGAAAATCAATTAGACAGCAGACTATGAGTAAACTTCTTATATTGGTGGGTGCCCCAGGGTCGGGTAAATCTACCTTTGCACGTTATTTTTTACGTACCGAAGACAATTGGATACGCGTGAATCGCGATGACTTTCGCTTGATGCAGTTTGGTGATTCACTAATGATTCCGTTCTATGAAGAGCGCATTAGCAAAATGGTAGAAGCCTCGGTGCTCACCTTGTTAAAAAGCGATACCAATGTGATTATCGATGCTACAAACACATCGTTGCGCACCATTGAGGATATGATTCACACTTATACTGAATACGCTGATATCAGTTTTAAAGTATTTGATTTACCTGTAGACGAATTAGTAAAACGCTGCGATAAACGCTATGAAGAAACGGGAAAATTCATATCTAAAAGTGTGGTAGAGAGAAATGTGGCTAACCTAAAGCACACTCTCGAAAAATTTGATTTTGCTCCTATTCCTCGCAAAGTACAAGTGGCAACTACCAGCTATGCTACTCAAGATAAGAACCTACCTAAGGCTGTGATTTGTGATTTAGATGGTACACTTTCCTTGCTCAATGGTCGTGATCCTTACAACGCGGCAACTTGTGATAACGACTTGCTGAACGAACCTGTAGCTGCTACTTTGAAAATGGCTAAACAACAAGGTTATCAAGTGATTTTGCTCTCGGGGCGCGAAGATAAATTCCGCGAACCTACAGTGCGTTTTCTCGATAAACACCAAATAGGTTACGACTTACTGCTGATGCGCACCTCTAACGACTTTCGCAAAGATAACATCATTAAAAGAGAACTTTTTGAGGGTGAAATACAAGGAAAATACTTTGTAGAATTTCTTTTAGATGACCGCAATCAAGTGGTAGATATGTGGCGCAAGGATTTGCATTTACCTTGCTTTCAAGTGAATTACGGGGATTTTTAAGTTGATTATTTTTTGGGAGAATCGCAGAGATTATTTTAGAGAATCGCAGAGAAACTCGGAGAATCGCAGGGTTTTTGGACAAGGTCAGACAAGGCGGACGGGGCGGAGATGGACTAATGTACCATATTTGCGTTTTAAAGCCTACCCCCATTGAAGGTGTCCGAAAAGTTTTATTTAAGTGGGCGTTTGCAAAACG
>NZ_KB291364.1:0-3462 GCF_000318295.1 Capnocytophaga sp. oral taxon 326 str. F0382 | reverse complement strand
GGGCGTTTGCAAAACGCCCCTACATAACATACTTCAAAAAATTATTGATAATCAGAGTGGTCTACTTTGCCAAAGGTCGTAGCACGACGAGCAATTAAAACTTTGGCAAAGTGTAGCGACGCAAAAGCGATTTTGAGACTTTTCAGATAGTCTCTTTTTTTTTATATAAATTCAGCTTCAAACATTTCTTTGAAATGCTTTAGGATATGCGATTTTACTTCGTCTATATCCACTTTATCTTTGGCTAATTCTACATTTAGTGAGGTTACTGCCTTACCGCGAATTCCACAAGGGATAATATTATCAAAATATCCCAAATCAGTATTTACATTTAGGGCAAATCCGTGCATCGTTACCCAGCGGGAACAGCGGACACCCATTGCACAAATTTTGCGAGCAAAAGGAGTTCCTACATCAAGCCAAACGCCTGTTTCACCTTCACTGCGCTCTGCTTTGAGAGCATAATCAGCAAGAGTGCGAATGATCACTTCTTCTAAAAAGCGAAGGTACTTGTGAATGTCAGTAAAAAAGTTATCTAAATCTAAAATAGGATAGCCTACAATTTGACCAGGACCGTGATAGGTGATATCCCCTCCCCTATTAATTTTATAGAAAGTAGCTCCTTTTTTCTTTAATCCTTCTTCATCAATAAGCAAATTCTCTATATGTCCGCTTTTGCCCAAGGTATAGACGTGAGGATGCTCTACAAAGAGAAAATAATTATCGGTAGGTAAGTGAGTGTTATTAGCTCGGTTATTTGTTTTCTGATCGACAATTTTTTGAAAGAGGTTTTCTTGATAGTCCCAAGTTTCTTTATAATCTTTATTGCCTAAATCTCTAACGATTACTTGTTTGTTCATAAATAGTTTGAATATTACCCTGACGGATGTCGCCAGTGTTATAGCCTTTGGTAAACCAATATTTTCGTTGTTCAGAAGTACCGTGAGTAAAGGAATCGGGGACTACGTGCCCTTGCATACGTTTTTGTATAGCATCATCACCTACAGCATTTGCGGCACTAAGTGCTTCGTCGATATCATCGGTATCCAAATATTTTTGATTGTGGTGCGCCCAAACTCCTGCATAGAAATCGGCTTGCAACTCTTGAGCTACAGACCATTTATTGGCAGCAGCCTTGGAAAGCCCTTGTTGTTTTTGGCGTACTTGCTGAGAGGTACCCAAGAGCGTTTGAATATGATGCCCCACCTCGTGAGCCATCACATAAGCGATAGCAAAGTCACCGCCTTTAGCTCCGAATCGAGATTTGAGTTCTTCAAAAAAGTCCATATCCATATAGAGCTTTTGGTCGGCAGGGCAATAAAAAGGACCTACGGCTGCCGTAGCATTACCGCAACCGGTGCTGACATTTTCGGTGAAGAGTACTAAGGTAGGTTTTTTATAGGTACCTAATCCATTTTGAGCAAATACTTTTTCCCAAACATCTTCGGTATCAGCGAGTACTGTAGCCGTAAATTCGCCTATTATTTTCTGTTCGGCAGTGAGTTCTACACGTTCTACTGCTTGTTGTGTTTGGTTACCACCTGCTACTTGGTTTACAACAGAGGCTACTTGTTGTCCTGTTTCGCCACCAAATAGTTGCAATAATACGACGATGATACCGACGATACCACCGCCAGCGATAAGTCCGCCTTTGCCGCGCATACCACGGCGATCGTCAACATTACTACTTTGACGTCTTCCTTCCCATTTCATAGTTTTTTCTTATTTTGAGTTTTCGGGGGCAAATGTAGTAATAATTTGTGAATTTGCCAATTTGTGAGGGAGAATTGTGCGAGCCGCACAGGCAAGAAATTTTGGTAAAGTGTAGCGATGAGAAGGGAGGAGGGAGAGACTTAGAGAATCTCGGAGAATCGCTAGGGGAGGCAGACGGGTTGGATGGAGGGAGTGTTTTTTTGAGAAATTAGACGGGTTGGACGAGTTAGACAAGTCGGACAAATTAGACGGGTTGGACGGGCAGACGGGTTGGATGGAGGGAGTGTTGTTTTGAGAAATTAATATTATTGATGATGATAGGGCTCATTACGGAGAATCGTAAAAGCACGGTAGAGTTGTTCTACAAAAAATAGGCGTATCATTTGGTGTGAAAAGGTGAGTTTGGAAAGTGACAACTTGCCATTAGCACGGTCGTATACTTCTTTTGAAAAACCATAAGGTCCCCCAATCACAAAGGTGAGCTGCTTGATGCCGGCATTCATTTTCTTTTGCAATTCATCGGCGAAAGCTACTGAAGTAAACTCTTTGCCACGTTCGTCTAAGAGTATCAGATGATGAGACGAAGCTACATTGCCGAGGATAAGCTCCCCTTCTTTTGCTTTTTGTTGCTCTTCCGATAGTGATTTGCTATTCTTAATATCGGGCAAGAGTTGCAATTCAAAATTGATGTAATACGAAAGTCGTTTTTCATACATA
This sequence comes from Capnocytophaga sp. oral taxon 326 str. F0382, assembly GCF_000318295.1. Classification (NCBI taxonomy): domain Bacteria; kingdom Pseudomonadati; phylum Bacteroidota; class Flavobacteriia; order Flavobacteriales; family Flavobacteriaceae; genus Capnocytophaga; species Capnocytophaga sp. oral taxon 326. The sequence goes on along the minus strand of NZ_KB291364.1, from coordinate 1,032 downwards.
TCAATAAGCTGTTGCAAAGCAGGATTATCGGTCTTGCCCACCGCGAGAAGTTTGATGTTCATTATTTTTCAGGATAAAAGCTAAAAGGTAAAAAATAAAAATAAGGTTATAAATCACAAACAAATACTTCGATGTTTTTCCTTAAAAGTGTTTGCCTTATAAGTTTCTCAATTCTGTCCCAAGAGCCTCCTGCCAATCCGCAACCTATGCGAGGCATTTGCACTTTGGCATTTATTTCATAAGCAAAATCGGCTATTTGTTGCAAACCTTTTTTCACTGCCTCATAACGAATAGGCGGGTCACCGTTTTCATCTTTATATATGTTGTGTTGCCCAATGAGATTTGCAACCCATATCTTCTCTTCTACCGATACAAATTGTACCTCTCCTAAGGCAAAATCTTCACCTTCTTTATACCATTGTTTGTATTGTTTTTCGGGGTATTTCCAGCGTTTGGAAAGTGCTAACACAAATCCCTTTCCCCAAGCGCCTATATCATTACAAATATGGGCGATAACAATGTTTCCTTCGGCTTGTGGCACCGTAGCATCTGTTTTTAAATAGTGTATCATCGCTTAAATCTTTTGTTATTCTTTATCTATAAGTTTTGCCTTTGAAATAATTTTATCAAAACTATCTGCCACTTTATCAGTAGAGTCATCATCAAGCCAATATTCCCATACCGAAAAGTCAGTAAGGTCAAAATACAATCGGGCGTCATCGTGCGAGCTGCCAAAAGTAAAAGTATGTTCAGCATTAGGAGCCGAAAAATACTTAAGCAATTCCCATTGATAATAATCTCTGCTTATATAAGAAAACAAATTAGCAAAGCTCCAAAGCTCTATTTCTCTACCTTCATATTCATATAAACAAAAAAACTCAAATTGCGTAAGAACTTCCTTATAAGAATCAGGAAGATTAAAGTGTTGAATTCTTTTTAATTCAGAAGCTTTACTCATATATTATGGCTTTAACTATAATGGCACAAAGGTAATATTTTTTCACTTGTGTTTATCAAAATGTGTTAAAATTT
>NZ_KB291363.1:23138-26383 GCF_000318295.1 Capnocytophaga sp. oral taxon 326 str. F0382 | reverse complement strand
CATTTTGCCAAGAGATTTCACCTTTTTCAAAATAACTCTCAATTGGAAGTTCTCTCCATTACACCCCCTGTTTTTAATCTCTTGAGAATCAATAAAAATATTGAAGCTAAATCAAAATTACTTTTAAATCCTCTTTTTCCTACACTTAAAAAGGAAATAATCCATTTATTTATTTGTATCTTTGCCCAAAGTTCCTGATTTTTGGTGTTTTTTCTTCAAACAAAAATTACTAATTTTCGGGAACTTTTACTTTATTATAGGAAAAGTTTAAACAGCTTTACAAATAAAAAACCATACCAACAAAAAAATAACCATTAACCATTGCCCATAAAATAATATTTTGTATCTTTGCCGAAAATTAAGAACACCACAATAAGCTATGCCCGACGAAAAGATAAAAATAACAAAAGGAACTCCCTCCCATACTTTAGGAGAAAGACTAAAATTTGAAGTGATAAACCCTATATCGAAAAATGAAGGAGATTATCTATGGAACGTTTTTAAGTACAATAATGATGAAAAACAATGGAAGCCTATAAGAACTATAAATGGCAAATCATATAAATTTGAATGCCATTTTGAAAAAGAGAGTAGTGATGGCGTTACTTTTCAAGTAAGAGTTTATAAGAATGACAAAAAGCCTAAAATAGAAGAAAATACACTTTTAGATTCTATTGAAGTTACCCCTCATAAACGTATTGAGAAAGCCCCTAAAATCGTCTCTACACACTTCTTCCCTGAAGGAGAATACGATACGAACAACAAAGTCAGTGTTTATGATTCCCTCCATTTGCGTGCCAAAACAGAAGGCTTAACAGGTAAGGAAATACAATTCCACGTATGCCAAAAAGAAAACGGAAAAGAAGTCGTAAAAGATACTGTTTCAGCTCGTGTAGACCATACCGATTACGCCACTACAAAAATAAAACTACCCATCGACACTATCAAAAGCATACTTACTAATAAAAACCAAGAAAACCAAAAAGATTACTACATTAAAGCCAGCTTTGGGCTTGATAAGAACGGAAAGAAATCAACAGGAGAGATTACCAAAACCTATTTTATTGATAAACAGGGCAACCCAATCGAGAAAATATCCATTGGTGATACCATACACGTATGTATTGACTCCAAAGGTGAAATAGCTGATTTTCTGCAATATACTATTTACGAAAAAGACAAGCATACATCTGATGACGTTATCTTCCAAAGTCCTAAATTTAAACTCAACAACAATCACTTCTTTTGTAGAGAGATAGTAGTAACCAAAGAACTCTTTAACAAAGGTTATGGAGTCTCTCACGCTGCCTTCGATTCTGATTATAATGTACAAGATTACTACATCAAAGTAGAGCGTTTTAGCGGAAGCGCAAACTCCAAAACCTTTGCGGTAACCTCCGATACCCTTAAAGTTCACTATGGCAAAAGCCCCGTTAAAGTAACTGTAAATGAAAAGAAAGTAGAACAACTCCCTCTATTAAAGGATATATTTTTACCAGCACTTAAAATAGAAACAGCTAATAAAATCTCATCAGGAAAGGAAACCTTACACATTAACAGTGAAAAAGAAACCTATTGCATACTTGCTCCTCAAAATATTCTCGAAGTAAAGCAAGATGGCAGAACGCGACAGATTGATGTACCTATTACAAGTATCAATCAAAATAGTATGCATATACATTTTTCTGTTTCTCATCTGGGAGGACGTAAATATGGCTATATTTATCCCATAATAAGCACTATGCCTAACACTGAAAAGGATTATAGAGATCATCAGCAAATAGAAAAGAGCATTACAGGTAAAATCTTTGTTGATAGTAAAGAAAGAACAACACCTTTTGGTGATTTAGTATACAAAATCTATCCCACGACTACTCATATTGACTTTGAAATCACAATTAAAGATAATATAGATAAAGATATTTATATAGATTTCTTCTATTGTGAATACAATGGGCTTACTATAGCTGTAAAAGAAAGATTGTGCTATAAATTGAGATTGTTTGAAAGTAAAAATGATGTTATATTACAGTTTGTAGGCAAAACTGCAGATGAGAACTCTCTTTCAGAAAAAACAAAAAATATTTTAAGAGAGGTTGGACAAGCTTCCGGAAATTATAAGATTATTATAACAAGCACAGCAAGAACGCCCTATGAACAAGCAAGAATTATGTATGATAATTGTAAAAAAAACTTAGAAGAGCAGAAAAGAACATATCAAGCTCCTGGCAAAAAGGTTGTACAAGTATATGAAGATAATTATTTGATAAAAAGTAGAGAAGAAGTAATTAAACTTATGGAACAAAAAATAATTGAATTAGGACCCACAACTGTATCAAAACATCTTGCAGATCCTATACGACTTAATACCTTTGACATATCTTATGGGCAGCTAAAGGATGAGCAAAGTTTTTGGAATGAAATGAAAAAAAGAAAAGAGTTAGATAAAATTTTAAAAGAAAACAGATGTTACCATATACAAATAAAACAAGATTAGTCCCTATAGTAATATTATTACTATTATTTGCTTGCAAGAATCACAATACCCAAGAAAATAACTATATTGAAAATGATATAGATACCATTGAGGAAGCAGATTATGTACAAGAAATAACCGATGAGAGAATTACAAGGGAAATAAAGGATAAGAATTATGTTATCTTTGTGGAACCAACCTTATTTTACCTTGATAGCCTAAAGAATGTGTCAAAAGATGATGATTTCTATACAACGGTAGACGATGCTACTTTTTATATGACAATGGCAAGCGATCTTGCATTAGAAAAAAGAATAGATACAATAAACATAAAAATAGGCGAAATCCTAAAAATAGGGGAAAAAATAATTCAGGTATCCAAAGACAATCCTTGGACATTGATTTTATACAAACAGGGCGGAAAGACAAAAGAGTTATATCCTATAGAAATACAAATAGATGATAAAATTATTGACATTTTTTTCAATGAATAAGTCCGTATATCCTAACACAAATAAAACTTATTGGCGAGAAGTGGGTGTCAGATTTTGTGCAAAGACGTTTCTGGCCTGGTACTGCTTATGAAAATGATTATAAAAAGAGAAAAGAAGAAAAAAGAGAAGTTAATTTTAAAATATTCAGATGGTAAAAATTTATTATTTTATTTCAGCGTGTTTATTGTTATTTTCTTGTAACAATAACAATACCCAAGTATCATCTTCTGATGATATTAGAGATACTATTTCCTCTATCAAAAGAGATACCATAG
>NZ_KB291363.1:22486-23118 GCF_000318295.1 Capnocytophaga sp. oral taxon 326 str. F0382 | reverse complement strand
TTCAGCGTGTTTATTGTTGTTTTCTTGCAACAATAGCAACACCCAAGTGTCATCTTTTGATGATACTACAGATACTATTTCCTCTATCAAAAGAGATACAATAGTAAATAAGGATACAATTGCACCAATTCAAGTGCCTAAAGAAGAAACTGATGAAGCTACAAAAATGATTTTAGAATTTTATGACAAGTATATCAGGCTGCAAGATAAAATGCTTTGTCATGATTGTCAAGAAGAATTGATAAAAATTAAGAAAAGATATTTATCAAATAAATTGATAAAAAAAATAAAACCTACTGAAGATAGAGATATGGATTTTATTGTAGATGCCCAAGATGTTTTCATAGAATGGTTGGACTCTATTAAGGTAAAGAAGATAAATTCAAAAAGATATAATGTGTATCTTTTTAACTTTTATGATAACAGATATGATAGCATACAATTAAAAGTTGCTAAAAAGAAAGACAGGTATATTATTGATGACATTATATTTTAAAATATTCAGATGGTAAAAATTTATTATTTTATTTCAGCGTGTTTATTGTTGTTTTCTTGTAACAATAACAACACCCAAGTGTCATCTTCTGATGAAACTATCGATACTATTTCCTCTATCAAAAGAGATACCATAG
>NZ_KB291363.1:19138-22466 GCF_000318295.1 Capnocytophaga sp. oral taxon 326 str. F0382 | reverse complement strand
ATGAAGCTACAAAAATGATTTTAGAATTTTATGATAAGTACATCAGACAGCAAGATAAAATGCCTTGTCTTGATAACAGGGAGTTTTGCGAAGAAGAATTAAGGAAAATAGAAAGGGAGTTTCTATCAAATAAATTGATAAAAAAAATAAAACCTATTACTGAATATAGAGATATGGATCCTATTGTAAATGCCCAAGATATCTTCATAGAATGGTTGGACTCTATTAAGGTAAAGAAGATAAATTCAAAAAGATATAATGTGTATCTTTTTGACTTTTATGAAAACAGATATGATAGCATACAATTAAAAGTAGCTAAAAAGAAGGACAAGTATATTATTGATGATATTATTTTTTAGAAAGAGATTTACAGCCGTTTTGTCTCACATCTCTTTCAGGCTGATGTTACTATCCACTACAACAAAGCCTCCTTTATGGAGGCTATCCAGCTTGCCAATACCAAAATAGACGAGATACGCACGGAGTTCAGCCGCAGGCTCTTAGAGCAGTCCTCTGAGTTTAAAGAGCGCCTTGCCAAGCGGTATAACGAAACCTTTAACTGCTTTGTACGCCCACAGTACAACGGCGCACATCAAGACTTCCCTGGTCTTTATCGTGAGTCGTTCGGCACAGGGGTCAATGCACAGAAAAAAACCGTTGCTGTACATCACTTGGATACCCCTTGGCGTCCCAGCGACTTGCAACAAAGGGACGGATGTGCCATTCGCAAAGGCAATGAAGTGGCCAAATATTTTGCTAATAATAAGGTGGATGTGATTATCTATGCCGTTCAAAAATCTTTGGACTCATACAAGTTCAATGTCCTGTTTAACAAACAGCTTTTATCGATCAGCTTAAGAAAAGTTGGGCAAACACACCATTGATGAGGGAGCTATGGACGAAAAATCGGGAATAAAGAACAACAAAAGATCGCTGATATCCAAAAAGACCTACCTGTACTTCAAGAAATCCTCTCTGGCAGTTGGAATAAAGAAGCTGAACTTACCCAGCTTAAAACTGACCTTGCAGCTATCGACCGAAGGATACTCTTGTCCATTACTCCTGAGAGTAGTGGTGCTGAGGAAGGGGAGTCTGTAGAGCAGGGGGAACAAGAGTCTCAAGAGCAGCATAACACTCCTGAAAAGCAGGAAGTAAAATCAGGGGTGAAATTCAGGATGTAGTACCCTACATTACCTATATAACGCCTATATACGCCTATATACGTAATTCACGTATATAGGCTAGCTATAGGGCATTAAGAGGTAAGCTAAGTTGGGTTATAAACTCAACCTACAAACTTTTACTAACACTAAATTGGTAAAGTATTAGTCGTATTATTGTAAAAACGCACTAAAAAGATAAAAAGACAAAAGTATCTAAACATTTTATATCTATATGATTATCAGTAGATAACAAAGTCTGTAAAAATATTTTGAAAAAACCTTGTCTTTTATTTTGTGATGTAGAATATTTTTAGTAATATTGCACGCAAATTTATCAATTTTTCCTGTTTTTATGAAGAAAAGTTTGCTTAAATATCTACCCAAACTCGATACCACAGTCTTTCTCACCTTTGGCGGGATACTTTTGCTCGGGCTCATAATCTTAATATACCAACTCAATCACCGCACCGACTGCACTGAGGCTAAGTATGTTGTTCACGCAGAAGCCTTCATCACCGACAATCTCATTGAGTTTATCGATAACACCAAAGGAGCTTCCTCTTGGCAGTGGGACTTCGGTGATGGCACTCCCAAAGACTACAACCAAAACGCACTTCACTCTTACAACAAAGCAGGACAATATATCGTTACCCTTACTATCAACAACACTTGCAGTTTTCAAAAAATAGTAACTATCACAGACCCTGATGCCGATTCAGGCTATCTGCCTGTTATCATCGCCCCCAATGTAGCCTTTGAGGGGGATACCATCAAGTTTAACGCCCGCAAAGAAGGTGGCATTTCTTTTGAGTGGAGCTTTGGCGAGGGTGCTGGTACTGATGCCCTTGGTGAAAAAGTTACTTATAGCTTTAAAACCACTGGCAAAAAGACCGTTTCCTTGATTGTCAATGGCGATATAGAGCATATCGCCACTAAAACCATCTACATTGCCCCTAAACATATTGCTGCTAAAAAGAAAAGTGATGTATCCTCTTACGAATTTGAAAAACCTCATTCTGACTTTGAGTTGCCTCGTGGCAAGGCTCAAAAAGACCCTTTGGTAGATTTTATTGGACACCTACCTGTAACCCCTGCACCCCAAAAGGAGAAAGACAGCATTCCTTCCCCTAAAAAAGCACCAGATATCTCAGTAGAGCAGTTCCAACTTTTACTGGGTCAAGTAGCCGCACAATCTAAGACAAAAGACGATTTTAAAGAGTATCTCTGTGGTAATTTTAGCACTCCTGTGGTAGTAAACGACCAAAAACTCGTCCCCTTTGAACAGCTTTGTAGGGATATTGCAGGTAAAAAGATTAAAATCTCCACAATGCGCCTACAAAAAGATACTAAAAACTGCATTCAGAATATCCATATCTACTATAAAGTCAAAAAATGGGGCGTATGGATAAAGGAATAAAAATCAAACTACTAAAAATACAGCAAAATGGCACAGAAACATTTAGTATGTCAAGGGGCAACCTGCCAATGTCAATTTGGCAATGCTCCCGATAAGTTAAAGGTACTTACACAGACCAAGGCATTCATCAATGAGGAAGAGCCACAAGAGAAATTGGTAGCTACAACTGCGGATATAGGAGCTACTTTTGAGAAAAACACCTTTGGACTATGTCAGATGCAACCACTACCAGGTGGGGGCTATAAACCCTGTCAGGCAATGGTAACTCAGTGGAGCGGTGCTTATGAGAACGTTACCTATGAGGAAAACAATGGGCACCCTCTTTTAGAGGACAGCAAAGCCACCTGCCCCATAGGCGGCAAAGACTGCATCAGCATCATCAATCACGGACAAGTCTCTGAGATAACTAAGGTGAATATAATCAATGCCAATCCTGCAAAGATTACAATGATAAACCCCTTTGTGAATTTCCATAAACTCAGAAAAGAGATACTTACAAAACCTGATATTATAGAAGCCTATTTCACAGACTTACAAGGTAATAAAATAGACTTGGGAGAAGATGAACAAGAGGTTTACTTAGTAATTGAAGGCGAAAACCTATCAGGATTAACATTGGATTTTAACCTCAACAATAAAGATCTTGACTTCAAATATAAGGACAACATCTTAGAAAATGACACATTAAAAGATTACACCTTTACAAATGACACTCAAGAACAAATACCGCTAACCGTTATAAACACTA
>NZ_KB291363.1:15175-19118 GCF_000318295.1 Capnocytophaga sp. oral taxon 326 str. F0382 | reverse complement strand
ATACCGCTAACCGTTATAAACACTAAAAAATAACTCCTATGGCAACAATAACAATTACACTTAGAGAAACAGGCAAATCCGTAACAGCTACCCTGAGAGCTGCAGGAGGAACGTCTCCTATAAAGTTAGTTATAACAACAGAAATAACAGGATATACTTGTTTGTTTATCTATGGCGATCATAATGACTTGGATTATGAATCAATAGTTGTTCCAACTTATAAGATGAAAGTTGAAAAAGATGGGAAAGTTGTTGCTTCATACAATGTCACAAGAGATTCTTGGTATTCAAGAGGAGTAATAAATGACAATTGGGGATGGAATGACGATATAGAATTATCTAATAGATGTTTTGAGCCTGCTAATGGAAACGTTAATTTATATGCTACAAGAGCAACCGCATATCCACCTGGAGCTGGTGTAGATGCATTTGCACTAAGACAACATAATTCAGAGGAACTAAATGCTGTACCTCATACTAAAAGGATGCAAACTTTTGTTAATGGAAAACCCATTCATGGTTGTAGAGAAAACTTATCCATAGCTAAGGGGGTTATGATACATATAGGAGGTTGGTTCAAGGGTGCTAATGGAAATAAATTAGCAGGTTCTTATGGATGTTTTGGAATTGTTCCAAAGGCTCAAATAAGTACTACAGCAGCAGAAGCCGAAAGAGTAAGGAAAGACAGTTTATACCAAAATTATGTACCTGCAAATGAGGAATATAAAGCAGCAATAAGATATATTCTAGGACAAGCAGAAGGGAGAGCTATACAAGTGGTTGTTGAGAAAAGAGGTAAAGTAGAAGAATTAAGAACCTTAAAAAATCAATAAGATGAGTAAGATTATAAATTTAGTAACAATTGTTTTGTTATTTATTAGTTGCAACAACACTTCTAAGAAATTAGAGATGCTAAAAGAAGGCACATTTATTTATGAGAGAGAAAGAGTTCTTGAGAAAAAAAATATTACAGTTGAACAATCAGAAATAGAAATGATAAGAGAAACTAAATATGTTGTTGAAGAAAAAGTTATTTACGATAGTTTAGGTATTTTGCAAATATATGATGGTGCTGCAGAGGGTTTTATTATTCACACAAGAAATAAAAGTGATGGAAATATTATATTCAAAAATAGGGGGTATAGTAATAAAATATTAATAAATAGAAAACTGGATTGTCTTATAGACGGAAAAGATACAATTAGGAACTTTGAAGTGTTTTTAAAAGATAGGCTTATAATGGTCTATCCTAAAGAAGATGATAGAATTTATGTATACAAATTTAAATAATTAATATATCTTATTTTAAAACCCTATGCAACAAAAGCCCTACACTCAGGAAGTCCAAAAAGCCCTTCAAATAGCCCAAAAGATAGGCAAGGAGCATATCCACGCTCATTACTCAGGAGCGCATTTGCTGAAAGCAATGCTCAACCGCGATTTGCCCTTGCTTAAAGCCTTAGAGGCAAAGGGCATTGACGTGTTTTACTTAGAGGAATGGGCAGAGGTGCGTCTTGAGGAACTTCCTAAATCCACGCATTCTTATAGCTGCGAACCTGACGAGGTAATTGATACCATCTTCACAGAGGCAAATGAGGTCGCTGAGAGTCTTTTAGAGGAAGAAATAAGCCTCTTTGCGGTAATGGTAGCTATTAGCAGTCCAGGGGTAGCTTTTAGCTTTGACCAGATGAAGACCTTTCCCGTCTCTCGTGCTGAACTCCTGAAAGACCAAACCGTAAGCGGTACCATCTTCTCTAACAACACTCCTGACGAACCCCCAGTAAAAAAGAAAAACAACTTCTTACAAAAATACTGCATCCACAAAAACGCACAGGTAAAACCTCAAAAAGAAAAAGACCTTTTAGTAGGGCGCGATACTGAAATCAACAAAATCATTGAAATACTCTGCCGTTTTAACAAGCCTAATGTGCTGGTCATCGGTGATTCGGGGGTAGGTAAAACAGCGGTTTTAGAAGGGTTTGTACAGAAAGTAGTATGGCAGCAAATCCCAGAGTTGCTCGCTGGTTTAGAAGTCTTTGAGTTGGATATGGGGGCTATCGTGGCAGGAGCATCTTATAAGGGTGAGATTGAAGACCGCTTAAAGAACATCGCCCAAGAGCTTAAAGCTCTCCCAAAAGCGGTACTTATTATTGAAGAAATCCACTCTATTTTGGGCGGACAAGGTTCAGACTCCTCTATTGCAAACTTGCTGAAAAGCGAACTCTCCAAAGGCTTACGGCTTATAGCGACCTCTACCATTGAGGAATACACCAAAAAGATAGAAAAAGAACAGGGACTATCGGGTATGTTTGAACTTTTAAGGTTAGAAGAAAGCGATGACGACACTCATTTTAGAATGCTCAAACAAGCCTTAGCCGACTATCAAAAGCACCACAACATCAGCATTGACGACCTGACCATCAAGGAGGCTATTCGCCTTTCCAAGCGTTTTATGAAGGAGCGCAGTTTGCCTGCTTCGGCAATTGACCTGATAGACCAGACAATGGCATCGCTTAAAACAGCAGGGGAGTCATTCTTAAAAGAACGCAACTATTTTATAGGCAAAGTATTGGAGCTAAGAGAAAACAAAAAGCTCCTCAGCGAAAAAGACCGCCAATTGCAGGCGCAGTGGCTTTATAAAGACCTATGTCAAAAACTGCAAAATCTCAGTGGCTCAGAGAGTGAAACACAAGATAATACCACTCTTACTGAAAATACCCCTACTGATGAGCTTCTTGACCTATGCCGCAGCCTTATTGATCGTATTGAAGACATAGCAAAAGAAAAACGAAGCCACATCACTCAGTACGACCTTGCTTTTATCATTTCTCAAAAGACCAACATCCCTATTGGCAAGCTCAAAGAAGAGGAAAAGCAGCGACTCAATGATATGGAAAACGTATTAGCCCAGCGGGTGGTAGGGCAAGATCACGCCATTGCAATTGTCTCTGAGGCTATCTTGGAAAGTCGTTCAGGCTTAAATAAAGCAGGACAGCCCATTGGCTCTTTCTTCTTTTTAGGTCCCACAGGTACGGGAAAAACAGAGCTTGCTAAGTCATTGGCTGAGTTTCTATTCCAAGATGAGAATGCCATTATCCGCTTTGATATGTCAGAGTTTAAGGAAGAGCACTCAGCAGCTTTGCTCTATGGGGCACCACCAGGTTACGTAGGCTATGAAGAGGGAGGACTATTAGTAAATAAAATACGCCAAAAGCCTTATGCTATTGTGCTTTTTGATGAGATTGAAAAGGCACATAGCTCCGTATTTGACGTCTTCTTGCAGATAATGGACGAGGGTAAGCTCCACGACCGTCTGGGCAAAGAGGGAGACTTTTCTAACGCTATTGTGCTCTTCACTTCCAATATAGGCTCTGAGTTTATCGTACAGTCTTTTGAAAAGGGAAATATCCCTACTTCTTCTGAGCTTTTAGAGCGGATGAGTAGCTACTTCCGTCCTGAGTTCTTAGGGCGACTTACCGAAACGATACCTTTTGCCCCTATTAGCAAGGGTAATGCGCTAAAAATATTTGAGATACACTTAAAGAAAGAGCTGTTGGACTTGGTAAAGAATATCAACATACAGTTAGAAATCACCGATACTGCCAAAGAACAGCTTTCAGAAGAGGGGTATGATATCAAATATGGAGCGCGACCTTTAAAGGGCGTTATCCGCGCTAAACTGCGTCGTCCCTTAGCTAAAAAGATTATTGCAGGAGAGTTTAAGGAAGGTGATAGCATCATAGCCGATTGGCAGGAAGGGAAAATCGTATGGAACAGAAAAGAAGATAACAACATAAAAGATAATGTATTATGAGCCAAAAACATTTAGTATGCCAAGGAGCAACCTGCCAGTGTCAATTTGGCAACGCTCCCGATAAGTTAAAGGTACTTACGCAGACCAAAGCCTTTATCAATGAGGAAGAGCCACAAGAGAAATTGGTAG
>NZ_KB291363.1:14743-15155 GCF_000318295.1 Capnocytophaga sp. oral taxon 326 str. F0382 | reverse complement strand
TCAATGAGGAAGAGCCACAAGAGAAATTGGTAGCCACAACTGCCGATGTAGGAGCTACTTTTGAGAAAAACACCTTTGGGCTGTGTCAGATGCAGCCACTGCCAGGTGGGGGGTATAAACCTTGTCAGGCAATGGTAACTCAGTGGAGCGGTGCTTATGAGAACGTTACCTATGAGGAAAACAACGGGCACCCCCTTTTAGAGGACAGTAAAGCTACCTGCCCCATAGGCGGAAAGGACTGTATTAGTATTATTAACCACGGACAGGTGGCTGAGATAACTAAGGTGAATATAATCAATGCCAATCCTGCAAAGATTACAATGATAAACCCCTTTGTAAATTTCCATAAACTCAGAAAAGAGATGCTCACAAAACCAAATATTATAGAAGCCTATTTCACAGACTTACAAGG